>JBCCRZ010000119.1:0-12014 GCA_039200855.1 Cyanobacteria bacterium P01_D01_bin.44
AGGCCGCTCAGCTGCCAAAGATAGTCTCCCCAGCTCGTGGGTTTGGGATCGCCCAGCTCAGGGTCCTTACCGGGAATCTGTGTGTAGCGGTGATGCCACTTGTGGTAACGCCGATAGAAAGTGCTGTTATAAAACGACAACAGACCGGCCAACCAGGCGGCAACGTCATTTAACCGAGGGCTGGCAAACGCAGTCCGATGGGAACATTCGTGCATGGCGCAAAACATCAGCGCAAAACTAGCCCCATAAATCACCAGCGCCGGTAGCGCCATCCACCCGGGGGCTGCCTCCCAGAGATAACCACTCAACACCATCACCCCCAAATGGCCAGCCAGTCTGAGGCCACCGGCCAGGTTAGAGCGCTGATTTAGAGCTGCTAGCTGCTCGGTGCCTAGAAGCTGACGCGGATTTGCGATCGCAGCGGTTGAAGGGTCTAACCGGTTAGCGGGTTGAATAGGATTAGATAACATCTATTATCAAACAGATACCAACAGAGAAACTGAATGCCCCTGGTAAAATTCCGAAGGATGAAACCCCAAGGAGCAAACCATTAAGCATTAACTTGTCATAACAAGTTGACCGTAGCATACTGGAGCTTACCCTAAAAAAAGTGTGTCTGGCGATACCAAAGTCTGGCGCACATCGTTCCGTCGTCATGTTTGCAGCGAAAATAATGTCCACGCCACTCCATATCAGCATTGCAGAGGATCTGCGCCGTCAAATTGAGGCGGGTGACTATGGCCCTGGCGATAAGCTACCCAGTGAGCATCAGCTGATGGAAAGGTTTGACGTCAGCCGAATTACGGTTAGACAAGCGGTGGCTAATCTCGTTAATCAGGGGCTGGCTAAAGCCCATCGGGGCAAGGGCGTTTTCGTCACGCCTCAGCAAAAGGTGGCCTATTCCCTATCGAGTCCGCTGGTGTTTCTTGAGCAAGATTTGGCTCGCCAGGGGATTCAATTTACTTTCGAAAATCTCACCTTCAAAAAGGTGCGCGCCCCCAGCAAGGTTCGCGCTATTTTGCGGCTGAGCGATCAGGCCTATTTACAAAAAAAGCTTTTTCGGATGGATGGCGCAGCGGGGGCGGTCGATATTACCTATATTTCGCCCGAGCTGGGCCAGCGATTTGCGGCTTTGCTCAAGCGTCAAATGACCTTTCCGACGTTAGAAGACAATGACATTGTGGTTGAACACATTGACGCCGTGATCGAATGCACCCATGCAGATTATGAGATGAGTGGTTATTTAGAAGTGCCGCTGGGTCAGCCGCTGATTGTTTATCGCTACACGGCTTATGCTGCTCACCAAGTGCCTTTAGTACAGGGTGAAACCATCTCACGGGCAGATCGATTTTGCTATTCTCTGAGCACCAAACGATGAGGCAATGCCCTATGCTAGTCACACAGCATCCTGTCTTCCGACAATTTTGGTATCCCGTCATCCCGATGGCAAGCCTGCAACCAGGGCCCCAAGCCTTTTGTCTGCTAGGTCAAAATCTGGTGCTCTGGCTAGACGAGACCGGTGATCCTGCCGCCGCTGAGGATCGCTGCTGCCATCGCTCCGCCAAACTGTCCCAGGGGACAGTCCAACAGGGGCAGATTCAGTGTCCCTATCACGGCTGGTGTTTTGACCCGAACGGGGCCTGTGTTCAGGTGCCTCAGCTGGTTGAGCAGTGCATTCCTAAAACCTATAAAGTACAGGCTTTTAGCTGTGCTCAGCGGTATGGCTATGCCTGGGTATGTTTGGATGTGCCCATGGCCGATATTCCGACTATACCTGAAGCAGAGGATCCTCAGTTTCGCTTTATTCCTGAATTTTATGAGGTGTGGCACTGTGCGGCGCTGCGCCTGATGGAAAATTCGTTTGATAATGCCCATCCTCACTTTGTCCATGCTAAAACCTTTGGGCTGCACCAGGTCCCTGTGCCGCCGGTCCCCGACAGCTTCACTGAAACCGACGACGGGTTTAGGATGACCTATCGGTTGCCGGTCAAAAATTCGGAAATGCAAAAGCAAAATCTGCAAATGGCCGACGAGGTAACGATGAGAATGAGTGAAGGCACCTGGTTGATGCCGTTTTTGCGATCGCTAAAAATCACCTACCCCAATGGCTTAGTCCACCTGATTTTCACCGCCGCCACCCCCATTGATAATCGGTCGATTCAGATGGTTCAGTTCTGCTTGCGCAATGATAGAGAATCCGACGCCAAAGCCAGTGATATTGTGGCCTTTGATCGCGCCGTCACCCTCGAAGACCGGGCAATTTTAGAAGGGACCGATGAGGATGTCCCCCTTGATATCCAGGCTGAGCAGCATATGGCCAGTGATAAACCCGGCATTGTCATGCGCCGTCGGCTAGCGGCCTTGATCCAATCACCGACCACAGCCTCCTTTGAGGGGCTCTAAGCCGTGCAGGGAAGGGGCGGACTATACTGAAAATTTGGTAGTCTATCCACCCAAGGTGCACAGCGTATCATGGCACTTTTAGAGTCTAAAAACGATGAACAGTTAGCAGCTCGCCTGCAAGCCAGCGAACAGCGCTATGCTAGTTTAGTCGCAGCGGCCCCCGTCGGGATTTTTCGCACCGATGCGGCGGGGCACTGTATCTATGTCAACGATCGCTGGTGCCAGATTGCCGGACTCACCTCAGAAGCCGCCGCTGGCGAGGGTTGGCGACAGGGACTCCATCCCGACGATCGCGACCGGATTAGCACTGAGTGGTATCAATCTGCCCAAGAAAATCGTCCCTTTCAACTCGAATATCGCTTTCAACATCCTGACGGCGTGGTCATATGGGTCTATGGGCAATCCGTGGCTGAGCGGGATAGCGATGGCCAAGTGATTGGCTATGTGGGTACCGTAACTGATATTAGCGATCGCAAACGTTCAGAAAAAGCCCTGCAACAGAGCGAAGCCCATCAGCGAGCTTTAATCAGCGCCATCCCCGACTTGATCACACGGGTCAGCAGAGACGGCATTTGCCTGGAATTTGCGTCTGCTCCTAACTTTGATCTCGTCGGGGGGGATCCGGCTGATTTTGTGGGAGCCCACGTTTCTGAGAGCCTCCCCACCGCAGTTGCCCAAAAGCGATTGGCCTATATGCAGCGGGCGTTAGAAACTCAGTCTATCCAGATTTATGAGCAAGACCTCTCTACAGATGACACAACCCAAATCGAAGAGGTCCGGATTGTCCCCTATGGTGAAGATGAAGTGCTGTCACTGGTAAGAGATATTAGCGATCGCAAACGCGCAGAAATCGCCCTGATCCAGAGCGAAGCCCGAAGCCGAGCCGTTTTGGCAGCCATTCCAGACTATCTGTTTCGAGTAGGCGCAGATGGCATTTATCGGGGGTTAGTCACCCACAATCGGGAGAGCGACCTGTTGCCTGCAGATCTTGATCCGGTTGGGTTGGCGATGAGCGATGTGTTGCCTGCAGACATCGCGGCCCGTCACCTCCACGCTCTAGAGCAAACCCTAAAGACAGGACAACTGCAGGTCTACGAACAGCAGGTACAGGTGGGTGAACGATTACAAGATGAAGAAGTCAGGGTGGTCAAGAGTGGCAATGATGAAGCCCTCTTTATGATTCGAGACATTAGCGATCGCAAACGGGCTGAAGCCCAGCGACTGCACGCTGAGCAAATTCGCCAGGAGTTAACGATACTAGAACAGATTTTAGACAATGTCCTAGCCGGATATTGGGATTGGAATATCCCCAACCATTCGGAATATCTCAGCCCTGGCTTCAAACACATGTTTGGCTACGAAGATCATGAGCTGCCCAACACCCCTGACAGCTGGCAGAACCTGATTTTTCCAGAAGATTTAACCAAGGTATTGAGCTGTTTCGAAAGCCACGTTCAGAGCCGGGGCAAAATTCCTTACTGCAACGAAGTTCGCTATCGCCACAAGGATGGCTCGACTGTCTGGGTAATCTGTTCAGGACAGGTGATCGAATGGGATGCGGTGGGTAACCCAATACGGATGATTGGGTGCCACATTGATATTAGCGATCGCAAACGGGCCGAGGAACAAATCCGCCGATACGCAGCCCAGCTAGAAGTCTCTAACCAGGAACTAGAAGCCTTTGCCTACTCAGTTTCCCATGATCTGCGGGCACCCCTGCGGGCGATCGATGGGTTTAGTAAAGCCCTTCTAGAAGACTATGGAGATAGTTTTGACGAAGCGAGCAAAGACTACTTCGATCGCATTTGCAAAAATGTGGGCCGGATGGGGGGCTTAATCGATGATTTACTCAAATTATCACGGGTCTCTCGCACAGAAATTCGCTATACCTCAGTTGACCTTAGCGCTATCGCCCAGGAGCTGATGGTTGACTTGCAAGCCTCAGAGCCCAAGCGGCCAGTCGAGGTTGCGATCGCACCTGACATCGTTGTCTCTGCCGACGCCACCCTGATGCGAGTCGTGATCTCAAATCTGCTCCAAAATGCCTGGAAATTTACCCGCCACCACCCCACTGCCCGGATTGAATTCGGCATAATTGATCGAGATGGGCAAATAATCTACTTTGTAAAAGACGATGGGGCTGGCTTTGATATGACGTATTCAAAAATGCTGTTTGGCGTATTTCAAAGATTGCACGGGACCCATGAGTTCCCAGGTACAGGCATTGGGTTGGCCACGGTGCAAAGAGCCATTCATCGCCACGGAGGCCAGGTGTGGGCAGAGAGTGCCGTGGAGCAGGGCGCAACTTTCTATTTTACAGTTCCCAGTACGATCATTGATTTAGGAGCATAGAAGATGGTATCCCCTCGACCCATCTTGCTCGTTGAAGACAATCCCGACGATGAAAAACTGACTATTCGAGCGCTCCGACAAAGTCAAATCGCAAACCAAATTCAGATCGCTCGCGATGGCGAAGCCGCCCTCGTCGCCATCTTTGAGGCTGATCCGTTGCCCAGTGTGGTCCTGCTAGACTTAAAGCTACCCAAAATTGATGGGTTGGAGGTATTACAACGCATCCGAGCCAATGAACGAACCCGGCTGCTGCCAGTGGTCGTGCTGACCTCCTCCAGCGAAGAGCGTGACATCGTTGAAAGTTATAGCCTGGGGGCCAATAGCTATGTCCGCAAACCGGTCGAGTTTGATCAATTTACCCAGGCTGTCACTCAACTGGGTCTGTATTGGGCGCTCATTAATGAGCCCTTGCCAGCAGGGTTGTGACCATGGATGAATCTCTCAATGTGCTGATGATTGAAGATTCAGAAGATGACGCCTTGTTACTGCTCAGAGCCTTGCGACACGGTGATTTCGACCTTGTTTGGGAACGGGTACAAACCGCTGAGTCGCTACGCACCCTGCTCACAACCCAAACCTGGGATGTGATCATTTCAGACTATCGTCTCCCTGGCTTCGACGCGCCTGCGGCCCTGGAGATTGTTAAACAAAGCCAGCTTGACATTCCTTTCATTGTGGTTTCGGGCACTATCGGTGAGCGCCTGGCGGTGGATATGATGAAGGCGGGTGCCCATGATTACCTGATGAAGGAAAACCTAACCCGGCTGCCAGAAGCGGTGCGGCGTGAAGTACGGGATGCAAAAATCAGGGCAGAACGCAAACAGGCTGAAATTTTGCTGCGACGGCAGCAGGCAGCGATTGAGGCCGCCATCGACGGCATTGGCATTTTGCAAGGCGACACCTACGTCTACGCCAATCAAGCCCATTTAGATTTGTTTGGGTTTGATTGCCTTGAGGAGTTGGTGGGTCAAACTTGGAGAGTGTTGTATTCAAAGTCAGAGATAGAGCGGTTTGAGCAGACTGTGTTGCCGATGTTGGAGCGAGAGCGCGTCTGGCAGGGCGAAGCGATCGCAACTCGCAAAGATGGCTCTACCTTTACCCAGGGCGTCTCCCTGACCTTTACAGAAGATGGCTTACTGATTTGCGTCTGTCGCGATATTAGTGACTTCAAAAGAGTCCAAGAACAGATCATTCACAATGCTTTGCATGATCCGCTGACAAATTTACCCAATCGAACGTTACTAATACAGCGCCTCGAACTCGCCATTAGCCGAGCCCGGCGACTTGGGAACCACCATTATGCCGTCTTATTTCTGGATCTGGACCGGTTTAAGGTGATCAACGATAGCTTAGGGCATCTAGTGGGCGATCAACTCCTAACGGGCATTGCTCAAAAGCTAAAAACACAGTTGAGAGACATTGATTTAGTCGCTCGATTGGGGGGCGACGAGTTTGTCATTCTGCTGGAGGAGATTCACGGCACTGAATCTGTTATTCAGATTGCCGAGCGGATTTTGTCCGATTGTCAAACGCCCTTTTTGATCGATGGGCATGAAATTTTTACCAGCCTAAGCATTGGCATTGTGCTGGGCACACCTGATTACCATCAGGCGGCTGACTTGATCCGGGATGCCGACATTGCCATGTATCAAGCCAAGGCCCATGAGCACAGATCGTATATCTTTTTTGATGCGACCATGTATGCTCAGGTGCTGCAAAGGCTCACATTAGAGACCGATCTGCGTAAAGCCCTGGCTCAGGAAGAATTAGTTGTATACTACCAACCCGTTTTTAACCTGCTCAACCATCGACTGGTGGGGCTAGAAGCCCTGGTCCGCTGGCAACATCCCACGCGAGGACTGATCTCCCCCGGTGAATTTGTCCCCGTGGCCGAAGAGACGGGTTTAATTGTGCAACTCGACAATTGGGTGTTGCATCAAGCTTGCCAACAAGTAGTCGACTGGCAAACCCAATTTCCCCAGGGTTGCCCTCTCAAAATCAGTACTAACCTATCTACCCAAGATCTTCGCCAAAGCAGTCTGATTGAAGAGATTAATCATATCCTGACCAGTACTGGATTAGGCGGTGACGCCATCATCTTAGAGATTACCGAGAGTATGCTGATTGAGAACATCGATGAAACCATCGATATTTTGGCCCAGCTAGCAGCCAAAAACATCCAGATCAGCATTGATGACTTTGGCACCGGCTATTCTTCTCTAAAGTATCTCCATCGCTTACCCGTGAACAATCTGAAAATTGATCGATCTTTTGTTGGGCAGATGCACATCGAAAATCGCAACTATCAGGTTGTCAGTACGATTATTGCCCTGGGCAACCAGCTCGGTTTAAAGGTGGTAGCAGAGGGCATTGAGACCCCGCAACAACTGCAACAGTTACAACAACTGGGTTGCCAACTCGGCCAGGGCTACTTATTTTCGCCCCCCCTGCCTGCTACTGCCATTGAAGCTCAATTTTTAGCTATGCACGCTCACCAAAAGGCGCACAGCATTTTTTTAATAGGGTCTGATTGAGAGATAAAAACTTAGTTTGTCCCTGTTTGCGAGCCTGGATCAGCCCCGAGGCAATCAGGGTTTTAGAGTGATGACAAAATAATGCCAAACTAATATCCATTTGTTTGGCCAGACTAGAGCCACTCGCCTCGGGCTGCTCTGCCAGAAGTTCAACAATGCATAATCGGGTTGGGTCTGCCAGAGCTGCAAAGAGTTTAGCCCGCTGCTCAAGTGTCAAACGCTCATCCTTTCTATCAACTGTTTTAGCCATTTTTTCGATGCCAGCCATCTCTCAAGACCCAATTTTCTCAGACGATGCTCATTGACTTCTAATCAAATACTCAAATGAGTGCTTGACTGTCCAATTTAATCCTACTACCATCTTATCAAATGGTTGTTTGACTATTTCAGTCGAAACTCAAATCGAGAGAGTCTGTCACTTTTTGACACAGTTCATTTGACACCGTCCATCTGACACAGTTCATTAGGAGATTCGTAATGACCTTAGCAACAGAGATCCAAGATTACCAAGCCCAGTTTCGAGCAAAAGTTCCCGCTGACGTTCAGGGCACAATGGGCAAGGCCACACAAGATCTGGCCAACTCTGGCATTATTGATCGGACTCTAAAGGTGGGCGATCGTATCCCAGCGGTGACGCTGCCAGATGCCACGGGTCAAAGTTTTAGCGTGCAAGCCGCGTTAGAACAAGGCCCTGTTGTCCTCGCCTTTTATCGCGGCGGCTGGTGTCCCTATTGCAACCTGGAGCTAAAGGCCCTCCAGGCCGTCTTGCCAGACATTCAGGCAGCTGGGGCAATCCTGATTGCGATCGCACCCGAAACCCCCGACAATTCTCTCTCCACCCAGGAGAAGAATGCCTTGACGTTCGCGGTGCTCAGCGATGTAGGGAATAAAGTCAGTCGGGAATTTGGGTTAGTTTTCCAGCTGCCTGAGACGCTACGGCCTATCTATAAAGGGTTTGGTATCGATATTGAAGCCTACAACGGCGACCAAACCTTTGAGCTGCCAGTGCCCGCCACCTATGTGGTTGCCCCCAGTGGTGAGATTGTTTACGCCTTTGCCGATGCGGATTACACCAAACGGGCAGAACCGGCTGATGTAGTTGCAGCGCTGAAGCAGATTGCGTAAAAACCTGTACGATGATTCGCATGGTCACTCTGAGCAAACGTTGTGCGGGTTAAGCGGTCTAATTTACCTATCTACCTGACCCTGATTTTAGGCACCAGCCTATCTATTTTGGCGACGCTTGCGGTGGCTCGATGGGAGCGGGCTAACTATCGTTTGCAGTTTCAGCGCCAGACGGACAGCTTAGCCACTGCGCTACAGCGTAGCATCAACCGGTATACCGATCTTCTCCTGGCCCTGGGTGACTTTTACAGTGTTTCTCAACAGACGGTTTCTCGCCCAGAGTTTAATCGATTTGTTGAGCGGGCACTGGCAACCTATCCCGGCATTCAAGCGCTAGAGTGGGCTCCGGTGGTGTCAGATCAAGCGCGCAACACTTTTGAAACAGCTCTTCAGGTCGAAGGGTATCCCAGTTTTCAAATTACTGAGCGAGAAAGTCGTGGGGGGCTGGTGCGGGCGGGGGTGCGATCGCACTACGTTCCGGTCACTTATCTACAACCCTGGGCAGGCAACGAGCTTGCCCTCGGCTACGATCTCACCTCTGACACTACCCGCCGGACGGCGCTAGCAACCGCCCGAGATACTGGCCAGGTCGCCGCCTCAGGCCGCATTCGGCTGGTGCAAGAAAATAAGAACCAGTTTGGCTTTCTAGTTTTTCTGCCGCTGTATAAAACCCCGACAGTGCCCCCGTCGCAATCAGCGCGTCGAGAACAGATCGAAGGGTATCTGTTAGGGGTTTTTCGGGTGTCCGACGTGGTCGAAGAATCTTTGGAAACCCTGAACTATGACATCAACTTTGCCCTAAGCGATCAAACTGCTGGCCCCCTAAATCAATTTTTAGGCATTTACGCCGCCGCCACTCAAACCGTTCTCACCGAGCCCCCTGAGCCGTCCTTGGCTCGACGTACCCAACGAGCCCTGTGTCCGACTGCCAACGATTGCACCCATGGCCTCACAACTGGCGGGCGACAATGGGTCATGACCTTTACCCCCGCCACAAACTACCCTGCACCGACCGTATGGAGTGCGCTGTCTACGTTAGTGATTGGGCTGTTGCTGACCACCCTCGTGGCCCGATATCTTGCCCAGGCCCGGGCAGAGCTTGATCGCACCAAAGAACTCAACACCCTCAAGATCCGCCTTTTCTCCATGGCGTCCCATGAGTTACGCACCCCCCTTAGTACCATTTTGCTCTCTGCCCAAACCTTAGAAGCCGCCCCTCTACCCGCCAATCCTCACCGGATCTATGGTCGCATTCGCGCGTCGGCAAAACGCATGAATCAGTTGTTAAACGACCTGCTGACCCTGGCCCGAGCCGAATCCGGCAAGCTCCAATGCGTACCCGAGATCTTAAAACTGACACAGTTTTGCCAACAGCTGATCGAAGAAGTCCAATTCAGCTTTGAAACAAGCCCCTATATCGACTTCAAAACAGAGGGTGAAGGCCAAACCGCCTATCTCGACCCCCAGCTTTTGCGCGCTATTTTGACCAACCTACTCTCCAACGCGGTCAAATATTCTGCACCTCACCCCAAAGTGTTTTTACATCTGACTTACCATCCCCACGAGATCGTTTTCCAGATCCAAGACCACGGCATTGGCATCCCCGAGGCAGACCAAAAACGGCTCTACGAAGCCTTTCACCGAGGCACCAACGTCGGTGCGATCGCAGGCACAGGGCTAGGGCTCTCAGTCGTCAAAGCCTGCTTGCAGATCCATCAAGGCACCCTAACCTGTGACAGTAAAGAAGGCCAGGGCACAACCTTTAGGGTGACGCTTCCTCGGGTCGACTAATTTGAAAACATCCCGCTAGGTAGATAGGAACATCCCGCTTAATAGCGTTCAACCCCGCCTCGGGCAGGCACAAGGCCAGCCCCTACATTTCTCCCTTTCTCCGCGTCCCCCCTTCTCCGCGTCCCTGGGCAAGGTGACCTTGGCCCCTACTGAACTTAATACCCACTACCCACTACCCATCTACCCCTGCTGCAACCGATACCCCACCCCATGCACCGTCTCAATCAACGACTTAGGAGCCCCCGCCGCCCTGAGCTTGTGCCGCAAACTTTTAATATGGGCCTTGACCGTCTCCTCATCCGGCGGGCTTTGCAGTGACCAAAGAGACTCCAACATAAACGCCCGGCTCAGCACCCGTCGCCCGTTGCGCATCAACAACTCTAAAATCGAAAACTCTTTTGGGGTGAGTCGCAACGCCTGCTTGTTATAGCTGACCTCGTAAGTTGTCGGGTCTAAACTCAGCTTCTCCCAAGTCAGCGCAATCGATGACTGGGAGCTCCCCCGACGCAATAACGCTCGAATTTGAGCCAACAGTTCAGACAGATCAAAGGGCTTGACCATGTAAGCATCTGCCCCAGCATCCAGTCCCTGCACCTTATCGTGACTCGTATCTCGCGCAGTCAACATCAAGACCGGCAGCCCATAGCCTCGACTGCGCAGCCGCTGACATAGCTGAATCCCATCCAACCGAGGCAACGTCACATCTAGTAGCGTCAGGTCATAGTCCAGCGACTGCATCTGACACCAGCCCGCCTCACCGTCTTTAACCACATCCACCACATAGCGCTGAGCCTCCAGGGCCTCCGTCAAAGATTCCGAAAGCTGAACATCATCCTCGACCAGCAACAAACGCATTGGATTTAAGGCAAAAAAGCAATCAACTCAACTATCAGCATGATGGATTGGCCAAAGCCCGCTGTATGTTGGGATACATTTCTGTCGGTCTCCTGCCTCCTAACCCAGAGATCATTTCCCACGTCAAGACAGCCCCCCATATAGAAACATTAACTTGCAACAATCATCACAGAACGCAGCGTCGAGCAGCCGTAAATTGGAAAGATTGCCCCAACAGTGAGGATGTCATTCATGAGTGGACTCGGTGGACTTAACAAAACCCCGAATGGTGTCGTGCTCGGCATGGTGCAGCTACAGCTGCCCAATGTGGTTACCCCAGAGGATCTGGCCGCTCAAACCCAGCGGATTTGCGACATGGTGGCCAAGGCCCGCCGCAACATGCCTACCATGGACCTGGTGGTGTTTCCCGAATATTCTCTCCACGGGCTGTCGATGGACACCAACTCGGCAATCATGTGCAAACTGGACGGGCCAGAGGTGGCCGCATTCCGTCAAGCCTGTATCGACAACCAGATCTGGGGCTGTTTTTCGATTATGGAGTACAACCCCAACGGCAACCCTTACAACAGTGGCATCATCATTGACGATCAAGGGGAACTCAAGCTCTACTATCGCAAGCTGCATCCGTGGGTGCCTGTCGAGCCCTGGGAGCCGGGTAACATCGGGATTCCAGTCTGCGATGGCCCCAACGGCAGCAAGATTGCCCTGATTATCTGCCACGATGGCATGTTCCCCGAAATGGCGCGGGAATGCGCCTACAAAGGGGCAGAGATTATGATCCGCACGGCGGGCTACACTGCCCCGATTCGCCACAGCTGGCGGATTACCAACCAGTCAAACTCCTTTTGCAACCTGATGGTGACCGCGTCGGTGTGCATGTGCGGCAGCGACGGCAGCTTTGACTCCATGGGCGAGGGGATGATTGTCAACTTTGATGGCGAACCGCTGGTGATG
>JBCCRZ010000120.1:0-11928 GCA_039200855.1 Cyanobacteria bacterium P01_D01_bin.44
CGGCTTCAAAACCCTCGACCTCACCGACGACGAACTCACAAAAATGCACCTACGTCACATGGTCGGCGGACGCTCTCCGCTGGCCCAAAACGAATTGCTCTATCGGTTTGAGTTTCCCGAGCGCCCCGGTGCCCTGATGAAGTTTGTCAGCACCATGAGCCCCAACTGGAATATCAGCCTCTTTCACTACCGCAACAACGGCGCAGACTATGGCCGTATTGTGGTGGGTATGCAGGTGCCCCCGGAGGAGATGTCTGAGTGGCAGGCGTTTTTAGACACACTGGGTTATCAGTATTGGAATGAGAATAAGAATCCAGCATATAAGTTGTTTTTGGGATAGGTAGGGAGATGGGGGACACAGAGATGGGGGAGGAACTGGCCTTGTGTCTGCCTGTGCAGGATTACTATTCTACAGACCCTGAGCCGGTTTCTATGGAGGAATCTTCCCTAGGGTTTTCTAACCAGGTTGCCAAATCTGCCACGGTCTCAAAGACTAACAGCGCTTCGCCTAATGACTCTAACTGAGCAAGGGACAACTGTCTCACCTGAGAGAGCAGCTCATCGGCTAAGTTACCCACCTTGCGGGTTAGCTGACGGATTATCAGAGAACGCTCCTTTTCGATGCCCTCCTTCAATCCTTCTTGACGACCTTCTTGACGACCTTCTTGACGACCTTCAGCTTTGATTTCCTGGTAAATAACTGACTCTTGCATGATTTCTTTCCTCAGAATCTGTTTAACGAGCCTCTTATCCAATAGTAACCCGGCCAAAACTGCAGTGGATGCCGCTATGTTGCTCTGGGTTCGACGATTGGGAATCGCTTCAATTTGGTTCGCAACCCGCCTTAGCATTTCAGCCCGGTCTTCAGTCTGGGCTAAAGCGGCAAAGGGCAGTAGCCCAGGATTGGTCAAGAAGATATTGGGAGGTTGCTCCCACAAGCGAATGACCTCAAATTCATGGCGGGTCCTAGGAATCTCGAAGGTGGTTTGATAGACGCTTGCCGACTGGGTGGGTTTCAAATAAATCACCACCTGATGCATGGCTTTCTTGGGAAACCGTCGGTATACTCGCAGCCGGTAGTCAATCATCCGGTAGGCGATGTTGAAATCGGGGCGCGATTGAAACTCCACATGGAGAATGGTCTCGGTTGATTGCAGAAGCATGAGGGCGTCTGCTCTTACTGGCTCCAGGGATAGCTCAGATGGGCTGAGTTCTGTCAGTTCAACGGGCTCACCGAGCAACCAACTGGCGAAGTCGGTTGAGAAGGTTTCGATCAGAAATTTGCAAACGGTGTCGAACATACTGTGGCGGCTGGCGTGGGTGAGCAAATATACCAGACGCCACTAATTTTGAATGGCTAGCGTGCAAATATCAATGAGTTATCGGAAAGACAGTTTTTTGTAAGCCCACAGTAGCTCTAGACCAACCGCGATCGCAGCCGCTGTTATCCAAATCGCAGGTACTGACTGCTGTCGCACCACAATGGCTACATAGGCCCACACAAACACCAGTGCAAAAGCGCCATCGCCGCGTTGAAGGATGACTAAGGTTGCGATCGCACCCGCCACAATTAGCATCATCACCGTCCAGGCGACACCGTCCAGCCCAAGCCCCGACCAGTCATTGGCATACAGGGCTGACGCCACATTCACCACCGTGGCTACCGAGATCCAGGCCATGTAGATACTAAAAGGAATATGGGCCATCCATAGATGGCGTTTGGAGACAGCAAACTCACCAATGCCCAGCGCCATATAGGCCCTGATCAGAGAGACCAAAATCCCCAGCATTGCCATCACCGACAGCCAAAACATTTGCAGCGTAAA
Organism: Cyanobacteria bacterium P01_D01_bin.44; assembly: GCA_039200855.1. Lineage (GTDB taxonomy): Bacteria > Cyanobacteriota > Cyanobacteriia > Phormidesmidales > Phormidesmidaceae > SIO4C1. Next base: position 1,827 of record JBCCRZ010000120.1, read on the forward strand.
CAGATAAATCCATACCATCTGAATCACACAGGCTGCGATCAAAAACAGATTGGCCCGGCGAATATCAGGGTTTTGTCGCTGGCGAAATTGATAGACCCCATAGGTTAAAAGGCCGATGTAAATAACGCCCCAAATCGCAAAGGCATAGTTAGCTGGGGTAATGATCACCCCCTGGAGGACGGTATTAGCAATCTCGCCCACGTTTTGCCCACCGGGTGGGAAGAAGTTAGACAGACTGTTGACGAGCAAGGTGCCTAAAATAGCCGCCAGGGTCGCAATAGAAAGACCAAGACCAGATTGTTTTTGGGTAGATGTCATATGTCTCTATATGGGTGATAAATACGTTATTCCAACGAATGTCGATACTCGGCTAACAGTTTGGGGAGATAGTCATAGCCGTCAACCCCGATTTGTTGAATAAACTGAGGTCGAAACTGTTCTAGTTTTGCTTGATAGGCCTCTGGCCCAATTTGACCGTAGAGAATGCTGAGTAGCCCTGCGGGCTGTCGCCACTGCTCTGACTCAATTTGGTGAAGCAGGTACATGCCAAGACAGCCAGTTGCGATCGCTTTCTCCGTGTTCTCTAAGCCATGATAAGCCTCTGCCAGGTAGGCATAGTTCACCCCTTGCAAAAACATATCACCGAGATTTTGAGCCACAAAAAGCCCTTTGCGCAGCGAGTCAATTGCTGCCTGATGTTGTTTCAACACGACCTGGGCAACGCCAAGGCTGTAGGCCGACATCGCCTGACTGGGCAAATCGCCGAGCTGTTCTGAGAGTCTGAGTCCTCGTTGCAAACGACTCAAAATGGTTTCATAGCGCTCGGGGTCGAGCTGGTTTTGTTGCTGGGCTAAAAAGACTTCGCTATAGCCCTGATTGGCCAGCGCGGTAGCTTCTCCCAATTTATCGCCGTTTTGGCGCGCTAAAATTAATGCTCGCTGGCTGGCATTGATGGCGGTTTCATAGTCTTTTTGTAGAACATTGGTGCGGCTCAGGTGGTTGAGGTTTGCCACCTCGCAGGGGCGATCGCCAGCCTCTCGGGCAATCTCTAACGCCTTTTGGTGAAACTTGACGGCTCGATCATAGCGTCCCAACGCCCGCTGGGAGTAACCCAGCAGGGTGAGAATTCGGGCTTTTGTGGCGGTGTTGGGTACTTGCTTCAGGGGCTGGTCCAGATACGACAGCAAAGACTGGAGTGATTCCCCCGAGAGGGCGGTAAAGAGTCCACCATAGAGGGGAAAATAATCTTGCTGGGCAAATTGCCGTAAAATTTGCAGCGTCATCTGAAAGCAGCCGCCTGACAGCGTGGTTTGCTGAAGCTGGCTAAACCGCCCCGAGAGCTGACTCCACACTACGGCAAAGGTCAAAAAGGTAGCAATTGAGAGCCGTTTACCCGCTTTTGGGTCGTAGGGCTGTTTGTCAAACCAAACCACCAGTCCTAGCTGTAGCCGCTGGAGCACCACGGCTAGCTCAATCCAACTTTGGACACTCATGGGGGCAGGGAGACCCGACTCAGTCACGGTCTGGTTTTGAGCCAGGTCTTTGAAAAGCCGCTGTAGCTCAGCGCTGCTGACCTGTTTGGCCCAACTGCTCCAGGGGCCACGGTCGGTGGCATCGCCAAACCCGATGGGGCCTCGTGACTGGTCGTAAATCCAGCTGATGACGTTGGTTTCTAAGTCCTGCCAGGTTTTGAGCCCTTGGGTAAGGCCCTCGGCAAAGTCGAGCAGGGTAGCGCTATCAGCGACGCTGTCGGCCTGTTGGGACAGCTGCTTGGCGAGCTGTTTAATTTGGTCGCGGCTGAGGACATCAGGCTGATTGGGGTCGAGGGCGGTGAGGAGCTGTTCTAGGCGATCGGGGGTGTCGGCGGATGAAATGGCATCCACTACCTGGATCAGCACTGCACTCACCTGATTTTCCTTTTGCCAGCGTGCCCATTCTCCCTGAATCGTCTTGAGAGCTCGCTGTTTACGCATAACTTTGGCCTGCTGCATCTCGTCACCGTTAAGCGCTGCTTTGATGCTGTCAGCCACTTCCTGCAAGCAGCGCTCAAAGATTTCGCCGGTTCCCGCTTCGATGTCGGCCTGGAGCATTTGGTAGACCTGCTCTTTTGAGCGAATCTCTCCTTTTAGGGTGGCGGTGATGATGCGGTCGATGAGGGTGAGGTAGCGATCGCGCATGTCAGGTAGTGGGTGAGGGTAGTGGGTAGGTTACTGCATCTGCTGTCACGATAGCACTCAGGGCAAAGGGTGGGGCGGCAAAAACCCGGCTGATTTGAGCGGTTTAACTGCCCACTAAGCGCACTGCCGATGACTGTGAGTTTGTTGCCCTGGCGAGGCAGTATCAAACCGTGCTTGGAACAGCCGATCAAAAACTGATCAAAAGTTTTCCAAAGAGGGTAATCCCCTTGGCGGATGCGATCGATTGAGCTAAGAATGGTGAACCAGAGGCAAAGCTACTAAAATTTCATACTCATCAGCCCTGATGACACCCTTGATGTAGAACCTGCAATAGCTCCTGCGTTGTAAACGGTTTTGCCAAAAAGCCCTGAAAACCTAGCTTGCGTCTTTGCTCAGCTGTCTCTGCCGAATTCAGCCCGCTCATGGCAATTACCCATAAATCCGGGCTCAGGCGTTGCAATAGAGGGATGGTCGCCAACCCATCCATCGACGGCATCATGATATCCATCAGCACACAGCACACGTCGTGTTTGTGCTGGGCCAGTAGGGTAATTGCCTCTAAGCCGTCGTGAGCGGTTAACACCTGATAGTTATAAGTCTCCAGGGTAGCCTGGGTGACATCACATACGCTGGTCTCATCATCCACCACCAGGATTAGTTCTCCCTTGCCGGCTAATAGCGTCAGCGAGTCTTCAGGGGGATCTGCGATCGCATCTCGAGCCGGCAAGAAAATCCGAAACGCACTACCCTGTCCTGGCTCACTTTGCACATCGATAAAACCGCTGTGACTTTTGACAATACCAAGGACGGCGGAGAGTCCCAGGCCGGTGCCTTTGCCAATGGCCTTGGTGGTAAAAAATGGATCGAAAATGCGCGACAACACATCCGGGGCAATCCCCAGTCCCGTGTCGGCAATCGTCACAACCCCATATGCGCCCACCTCGGCATCGAGGTGCATCTGGGCATAGGCGCGATCAACGTGCAGATTTTCAGTGGTGATTTGGAGGGTGCCACCGTCGGACATGGCGTCGCGGGCGTTGACACAGAGGTTCATAAAAACCTGGTGCAGCTGGGTTGCATCTCCTGAGATTGCCCAAAGATCCGGGGCAATCTTCGTCTGTATCTGGATAGATTTGGGCAGCGTCTGCCGAATCATCCGCTCGACTTCTGAGAGTAGGGTCGGCAGCTGTAGGGGTTTATGTTTGCCCTCCACCCCACGGGCAAACGACAGGATTTGCTCGACTAAATCAGCCCCTCGCTGGGCACTGACGTCTAAAATGTTGAGCAGCTTTTGGGACTGGGCATCCAGGTTAGAAAGCTTCAGGGGCAGGAGTTTCGCCGCCGCTAAAATCGGCGTCAAAATGTTGTTCAGGTCGTGGGCGATGCCGCTGGCCAGGGTGCCGATGCTCTCCAGCCGCTGCGCTCTCAAAAACTGAGCTTCCAGCTGTTTTTTATCAGTGATGTCGATGTGGACCCCCAACATCCGCAGGGACTGTCCCGTTTCATCCGAGAAGACGCTGCTTTTGGCCGCAATCCAGCGAATCTCTTGATCAGGGCGAAGAATGCGAAATTCAATATTTAGCCCCTGACCGTGATCGGCAGCATCTTGGAGGGCTTGCTCAACGCGATCGCAATCCTCCGGGTGGATGGTCTCGAGCCAATCATCATAGCGTCCATCAAAGTCGCCCTTAGCAACCCCATAGAGCGCTTCTAACTCCGCGCTCCAGATCACCTGATTGAGTTGGATATACCATTCAAAGGTGCCGATCTGGCTGACCCGCTGGGCCAATTCCAGCCGTTCCTGGATGCGCTGTCGCTGTTCGATCTCCTGACGGAGTTGTTCATTGCTTGTCGCCAGCTCGGCGGTGCGTTCTTTGACCCGTTGTTCCAGGAGCTGGTTGGCCTCTCGTAACACCTCTGCCGCCTGCTTGCGCTCAATGGCATAGCGGAGCGATCGCACCAGGCTAAGCTGGTTGATTTCTCGCTTGACCAGATAGTCCTGTGCGCCTCGTCGCACCGCCTCTAGCGCCAGCGCATCGTCGTTGTTGTTGGTCAGCACCACCACCGGTAGGTAGGGCCCTTGCTCAATTAAGGTATCCAACGAGGCTAGCCCCTGACTGTCGGGCAGGGACAAATCGAGCAAAACGATGTCAAACTCTTGAGCGTGCAGCTGCTCAATGGCATCGCTGAGTCGCTGGGTATGGACCAGCTGACAGCGGCTTAAAATAGTCCCCTTAAGCACCTCTTGCAGTAATCGCGCCTCGGCCAGGTTATCCTCAACCAGCAGAATCTGGATGGCCGCTTGGCCAACGGTTAATTCGAGGGTAGGGTGGCGGTTTCCAACCAAAATGACTCGATTCCCTGAACAATTTTGAATAGGTCGCTGAGGTTGCGTGACTTGGAGATATAGCAGTTGACGTGCAGGTCGTAACTGTTAAAAATATCTTCCTCATTGCGAGAGGTGGTTAAGACCACCACTGGAATGTGCCTTAAGTCTGGCTCAGCCTTAATTTCTGCCAGCACCTCCCGACCATCTTTTCTCGGCAAATTGAGATCGAGCAAAATCAGGTCGGGGCGCACGGCCCCGGCGAAAGCCCCCTCCCGGCGTAGATAAACCATGGCCTCTACGCCGTCGCGGGCAGTAATCACCTCACACTGCACATCGGTACTTTTTAATGCTTCTTGAATTAGTCGAATATCACCTCGATTATCCTCGATCAAGAAAATAGTTTTGCGCTTTGCGTCCGCTGGCATGGTTGCGATCGCGGCCTCCTACTGGAATGGTGAAATAAAATGTAGCGCCTTCGCCTGGGGTTGACTCAACCCAAATCTGACCCCGATGGCACTCAACAATCTTCTTACAGATTGCCAGCCCCATGCCTGAGCCAGGGTACTCGTCGCGGGTGTGCAACCGTTGGAAGATCACAAAAATGCGCTCAAAGAACTGTGGGTTAATACCAATGCCGTTGTCTTGCACCGAGAACAACCAGTTATCTTCTTGCCGTTCTACACCAATGTGAATTTCAGGCTGTACGCCAGGCTTTCTAAACTTAATGGCATTGCCAATCAAATTTTGAAACAGCTGCATGATTTGGGTGCTATCCGCCACCAGGGTTGGCAGGGAATCAGCAGAGATCGTAGCACTGGTTTCAGTAATCCGACCCCGCAGGTTGTTCAGAGCCTGGTTGAGAGCGCCCTCCACATCGGTTAGCTGCCACTCAATCCCTTGAGAGTCAACCTTGGAGTAGGCCAGCACATCATCGATCAGGGTCTGCATCAGGCTCACCCCATCGACGGCAAAGCCAATAAACTCTTTGCCATCCTGGTCAAGCTGTTCGTCATAGCGCATCTCCAACAGCTGCACAAAGTTCGCCACCTGATTTAAGGGCTCCTGCAAATCGTGGGAGGCCACATAGGCAAACTTTTTCAGCTCTGCATTGGAGCGCTCTAAATCCTGGGCCAGCAGGGCTAGCTCCTCAGCCTGCTTGAGCACCACGTTGACGATTGCCTTACGCAGCTCTAGGGCCGCTTTGATCTCCACTGGTTGCCACGGGAGCGACTTCAACCGTACGGTTTCTTTCCACAGAGCAAACGATTTGCGAGGAAACAGGCGTGGGTCACCGTCAAAGTCTTTTAACTCATAGGCATTGTTAGGGTCTCCCCCCCAATTAACTGTCTGCAACACCTCCGGGCGGAACCACATCACATAGCTGCTCTTAGAGATGGGAATGGCCAACAGCCCGCTGGCCGTTTCCTTAAACCGCTCGGCATCGGCATACATTAAAGGCAGTGAGTTGGTGTAAAACACCTCATCATCAAAGTACTTAGCCAGCCACAGGGTCAGATAGTTAAGTTCGATCTCCGGGGGCGTTTGCCCCAGGGTTGTCCAGCGACCGCCAAAGCAAATCGCGGCCCCCGTAGCCTCTGCTAAATCCAGCAGATTGGGGTCGCCATTCATTAACCCATCAATGAAATGATTGGCCTCTGACATTGACTCAATCAAAGCCGACTGCACCTGGGCTAGCTTGATGCGATAATCATTATCAGCGGCCTCTTCACGGGTCGAAATCTCTGAGAAAATCACCCGCCCCAAGAATTCACAGGCTTTTCGCAGCTCATAGGGCACCTGCTTGGGCGTGCGATGGTGGCAGGCAATAATCCCCCATAGCTGGTTGTCCTTCATCAGAGAGATGGTCAGCGATGAGCCCACCTCCATGTTTTCTAAATATTCCAGGTGGCAGGTGTAGGCACTGCGCAAAATCGACAAGGTCAGATCGGTGGGTTTGTTGCTCACCGGGTTCTCGGCAGGATACAACCCAATCGGCGCGGCCTTCGCATCCGGAATCACCCGAATCCAATTGGAGAGAAACATTTTCCGGGCAGGCTTGGGAATGTCGGATTCTGGGAAGTGTAGCCCCAGGTAAGGCTCCATCTCGGGTTGGGCCTCTTCGGCAATGACCTCTCCATGACCATCATGGTCAAAGCGATAGAGCATCACCCGGTCAAAGCCGGTCACCCGCCGCACCTCTTGCACAATCACCTGACAAAAGTCTTCTAACCCAGCGGTCTCCTCTAGCTGGCTAATCGAGGCCCGCGCCAGATGATAGAAACTCAAGAAGGGAATATTCTCATGGGTCAGGGCAGGCTCTAACTCCATCACCAGGAACCCATCTGGGCTGCGGTGAAAGACCGCATCAAATACCCCATAATCATCTCCTACCCGACGAATCCACAGCTTGGTGGGGTTCATCAGGTCGAGGTTTTCGTAGACTAGCCCTCGCTGTACTAGATCCATTTGAAACGGGTCTAGCAAGTCGTCGAGACGCTGACCGATGACCTCATCCGGTAAACGGTTAAAGGTCTGTAGCGTATTGTCGCTGACCTGCAAAATCTCTAGACTGGGCTCCCGCAGCACCAGCAACGCCCCATGGGGTTGAATTTGCGACAGGGTATGAATGGCTGGCTGCTTGAGCGACGTTAAGTTGACATCAGCAGGGGTATTTAAGGATTGAAGGGAGGGTTGAAGCGACATGAAAAGCCTCCATAGGCCCAGCGAAAGGACATTAGAACAAAATAGTGGATTGACCACCGCTGACGTTCAGCCAGATATTCAGATAATCAACACCTGCCGTCACCGATGAGAAGATCGGCTGGATTGATATTTTTTTAATGATTACCCCACACAACCGGCCAAAGCCCAAAAATAGAAGGTATAAAAATTTTCAGTGCAGTGTTTGTTAAATCGTTCTCATTAATAGCTCTCTACACCCAAGCAGGATACTGCAATCCCTTGAACCTCAGTGAGCTCCATTTGTTAAATAAACCAGAAGGTTTTTAAGTCGACGAGAAAGGGGTTTTCTGCCCTTGGGAGAGATTTCGAATGTGGGGGGTAACTTATCAAATAGTAATGTTTATTGTCATAAGTTCAATGATGATGATGCAGTATTTTCGGTTCGTACTGCAATCTGTTGCAAGCTAATCTATGGGTAGCGTCACAATGCCCAGCCAAAAATCTTCAATCCGCGCCACAATTTGCGACAGCTGATCGAGATTGCTGGACTTAATCACATAGCAATTGCCCTGGTTGACATAGCTGCTAAAAATATCGTCGGGGTCTTCTGACCCGGTCAAAACAATGATGGGAATCCGCCTGAGTCGGACATCTTGCTTAATGCTTAACAGCAGCTCTCGCCCGTCTTTGCCCGGTAAATTGAGATCTAACAAAATCAGATCCGGAGAGGGCTCATCTTGGTGCTTGCCCTGACGCTGCAAAAAAGCGAGGGCCTCATTACCGTTCGCGATCGCAACCACCTTTTCCTGGTCAAATGCCTGCTCAATAACCCGCAAATGCGTAGGGTCATCCTCAACGACTAAAATCAGACGTTCCTTGACCTCATTGGTCAGCATTCTGTAGAGACCTCGCTGGTCAGCATGGCGTGAGCGCGTTCCTTTCCAGAGCGTTAGATCATCTATATCCTATCCCTGTTCAGCGATCCCAAAAACTGCTGAAAGTTCTTAGATTTACTGGCAACTCTCCGTCGCCTGCCACATCGTCATTTCCCCTTCATCGCTGCGCCAGCGCATCCAGCCTTCCTCAATATTTGCTCCAGACAAAGGCTCACACCCAGAGACCGGGCGGGTGACCCGGACGCGAATCCAGTCGCCGTCGACCTCCAGGGGCTCTATTAGACTATCGTTGCGCACCAGGGTAATTACATTGCGGCTAAGTTCGGGTTGCGATCGCAAAACCTGGGCATTATCTTCGGTCCGAAACTTGAGCTGTTTAGAGCTTGAGAGCCAATCCCCCCAGGGCTCAAATACCAGGGGCTGATCGCCCAGGGCGAGATGACTGGTGTGGGCCCAGGCGCTGCCAGTGGCGGTATATTGCACCCGCACCCAACCATCATCACGAACTTCTAAAACCGGGAAGGCCAGCAGCGATGGCTGGACGCGCACCATGGCAAACGACGCATCTCGACCAATAGCAAAGGCCGATTGTCCATTGGGAATTAGCCAGCCGTCGAGCAACCAACCCCAGTGGTCGCCGTCGGGGGTGATATACAGCGGCAGCTCAATAGTTTGCAACCAACCCGCCTCGAGCTGGGATGCATTGTCCTCTGGGTTGTCCAAAAAGCTGATGTCTTCGGGGCGCAAATAACCGATGCCTAAGGAGGTCTCTGCCTCTGCCAGGTCCATAATGCCAGACATCTCTGGTTCGTTGGGCTCTGGCACAGCCTCAGGACGCGGCGGGACAGTCGCCTGGCTTAGCAACACAGCAGGGGGAACTGCCACTGAGCGAGTGACGAGGAATGTAGGGGATATTAACCCTGCCAGTGCTAATAGCAATGCTGCCGAGCGGAGCCGTCGTAAACCGTTAAAACTCATTTTGACCGAATTCATAACTCGCTAAGAAATCACGAGAACACAGACTATTATTTTCTACTGTGTATTCCCTGGATCAGAAAATATTTCAATTTAGGACATATGGCGTAGGGAGGCATATCCCCTCCTGTCATGCCAGCAACACCTAGTGCCAGCGACGCCAGCGCGCTAATGCCTAATTTGAGCAACTCGATGGATTAAACCAGGGCAACGGGCTTTTCAGGGAGGGCACCGGATAGCGTTTCGAGGGCAGTGCTTAAATCAGCGGTCAGCTGTTTGGCCTGGGTCTTAGGGCCACCTACCTGGGTATATTGCGAAACCGGCAGGGGTACCCCGATTTGAATTTGAACACGACTGCCCCAGGTCGGATAGGACCGATCATATTGCAGACTGATGGGAACGACATTGACATCGCGATGCTTGATGCCTTGCTGAGCTTTAAGGGCGATTCGGGCCAGGCCGGGCTTTAGCCGATGGATTTGATTATCTCTGAAAATGTCCCCTTCTGGAAAGATTACGAGCATTTGCTGCTGCTGGAGCAGTTTCACGCCGTGGCGCAGGGTTGCGATCGCAGGCCTTTTAACATTTACCGGAAACCCACCCAATTTCCGAATCATCCAACCCTGGATACCCAGGCACTCATCCGCTGTCACCATAAACCGCAGATAGCGACCTGTGGCTTCGCGCGCAGCGTGAGCGACCAGTAAAGAATCCCAACGAGAACGATGGGTCGGTGCTAGCAAGACCGGACCACACCGGGGTAAGTTCTCCGTGCCAACCACATCAATTTCATCAAAGAAAGTCGGCAAAATACCTCTGCTGCCTAGCTTATAGGCCATTGGCGCTAACCAGGGCGAAACTTGAGACGGTCGTGCTGGGCAGAGCACCGAACGGTCGCGGGAGGGGGTTAAGGGAAGATTGAGAACCATAGAGCTGAAACAAACAGGAGTGGTAGAGTCACACGCATGTGCTTAAAGTACCCTGTCCGCCTATGTCCCTAAAAGTCCTTGCATGACAGTTTTAACGCCGTCTCCTCTGGCGAA
>JBCCRZ010000121.1:0-11911 GCA_039200855.1 Cyanobacteria bacterium P01_D01_bin.44
GCCGAAATAATCAGGTCGTGTCGCCTAAAATCCGCGATTGGCGGGTCAAGTCAGAACATGCCTTTGAATCTCAAATAACTTAATCAAAACTTAAATGTCTTAAAAGCTTTTTAATGGGAGGCCTTGGAGAATCAGGGCACGGGTTTGACCCGCCGTAAATCGGAAGTATCTGTTAAGGTAATCTGAAATCCAGATATCTCGCGATTTGGTTGGCACCGGCTTAGTTTATGGAGAAATCGGTCAAGCTCAGTTCACGACAGCAAAAGGTTCTTTGGGCGACGGTCCGCCACTACGTTGACACGGCGGAACCAGTAGGCTCTAAGGCCCTGGTCGAGTCCTACGGCTTGAAAGTAAGCTCGGCCACGGTGCGCAATGTGATGGGTATGTTAGAGCGGTCTGGCTTGCTGTTTCAACCCCACCCCTCTGCCGGGCGAGTGCCTTCGGATTCTGGCTATCGTATCTATGTAGATGAGCTGATCGAGCCGTCTAGGCCGATTGCACGCCAAATCGATCAGACGCTTAACCGTCGCCTAGATTGGGAAAGCCGGAGCGTAGAAGGCTTGTTACGAGAATCAGCCCAGGTTTTGGCTGCTTTGAGTGGCTACATTGCCTTGGTTACCTTGCCGACAACGGAAGCTGCAAAGCTTCGACATTTGCAGCTGGTACAGGTGGGAGAAAATCAGATTCTGTTGGTGGTGCTGCTAGATTCTTACAATACTGAGTCGATTGTGGTACAGCTACCCCAGGGCTCGGGTGAGCACTCGGTTGCAGGAAATGCTCCAGAGAAGTCTCCAGGGGATGCCCTGGCAAGGGAACTGCAGGTTTTATCAAATTTTTTAACGGATCGGCTGCGAGATAAGCCACTGAGTGCGATCGCACAGCTCGATTGGCAAGATCTTGATCAGGCGTTTCAGCAATATGCGTTTCAGCAATATACAGATACGTTGCAGACAGCGATGGACGATCTGGCCCGGCGGACCCAGGGCGGTCAGACCCAGATCTTGATCAGCGGGCTGGCCGATGCGTTGAGCCAGCCTGAGTTTGCCGAGCGTCAGCAAATCCGTAATTTGGTGGCCCTCCTAGAAGACGGGAAAGAACAGCTGTGGCCGCTGATTTTTCAAGGCGACTCCAATCGTCAGTTAAAAATCTGGATTGGCTCTGAGAACCCGATAAAGCCGATGCAAACCTGCGCGCTGATTTCGTCGCCCTATACTAAGGGAGCTTCTGCTTTGGGCAGTGTGGGGGTGCTCGGCCCCACTCGGATGCTCTATGAGAATGCGATCGCAGCCGTAGAAGCCGCGGCGAGCTACCTTTCGGGGGCCTTGAGCCAGGCAGCTTAGGCAAGCTTTCGCAGGCTCTCTAAACAAGCTTTCGCAGGCTCTCTAAATTAGACGGGCTTTCTAGCCAATAGTCGGGCGGCAATCACCCCGCCGACCAACCCAAATAGATGCCCCTCCCATGAGATACCGGGCTGACTTGGCAACACCCCCCAAAGGATGCCCCCGTAAAACAAAATCACCAGCAGTGAAAATGCGATCGCCACCACACTGCGCTCAAAATAACCCCGCATTAGCAAGAAACCGACATAGCCAAAAATCAGGCCACTGGCCCCGATATGCACCGAGCCCCCTGCACCCACAAGCCAGGTGCCGACCCCAGCGCTCAGGGCTGCCAGCAGGGTAACCCAAACCCAGTCGCTGATCTCTCGCACCATCACCAGCCAGCTGAGGGTGACCAGGGGCAGGGTGTTGGCGATCAGATGCTCAAAGTTACCATGTAAAAAAGGGGCAAACACGATTCCCCTGAGGCCCATGAGCTGACGGGGCATAATTCCGTAGTTATCGAGACTGCCTCGAAAGCCGATCCAGTCGATAATTTCAACAGTCCACAGGAGAACAACAACCCCTGTCAAAAGGGCAATCTGGGCTTTTAACTCAGACAAAATAGACCGTTGAGAAGGGGGTCTAGAAGACCGTTTGGAAGATTGTTTAGACGGCATCATGGGAAGGCATCACTGACCAATGTGGGCAATCTAGAAAAATGGATCTGAACGGCGAGACCGGTTAACCCAGGAACAAATCAGTTTTGAGGTCTAAGGTTTGTAGACGCCTGAGCGGCTTCCCGCAGGATAGTTTGAGTGAACGGCCCAGCTCAAAACTCAAAATTAAGACCTTTTCAAGCGTCTACCGAACTAGCTTTTGCCAAGACCTCTTAAATAAAGGCTATTCAGGTGATTATTACCGAACTACTGGCGGTGCTTTCAATCTCGGCGGCGACCGGGCTCCGGATAGCGTTGCCCCTGCTACTGATTGGTTTACTGTCTGGGGAAAGTTTATGGGCAAACGTTCCTATTTTGGCGCAGATTCCTCAAACTGTGGTGGTCGGTATCCTGGTAACCTGGTCCCTGCTGGAGCTAGTGATTTCTAAAGATCGCACCAGTCGCCGCTTTTTACAAAGTGCAGAACTCTTGTTTAGCCCCTTTGTGGGAACGATGGCAGGCATTGCGATCGCCCGCTTCACAAGTCTAGAAAATAGCTGGCTAATCGTGTTGGTGGCAATAACTGGCGGGCTTTTAGCGTTAGTCATTCAGCTGGTACAAGTGGGGTGGCTCTATCGCCTTAACAATCCACCGATTTGGGCCATTTTTTTAGAAGATTCCCTCTGCATTTGCCTGGTCTTTTTTGCGTTTGATGCCCCCAGCCAGGGTGGCCTAATAGCTTTGCTGCTGCTATGGCTAGCGCTCCGAACTTCGACGGCTTGGCGACAATGGCGATATCAGACCAAAGCATCGGACACTCCAGATTGAGTCATCCCAAAGCGACCATCTCCCCTTATAGTGATGGCTATAGTTTTTTGGGGGAAGGCACGTGGCTAGGTCGATTTGTTGGTATCGGGTTTTGGCAACCGGGCTACTAACCGGGACAGCATTCGCCACTGTAGGCGCAGTCCCGGCTTTATCAGCTATCTGGCTGGCCCCGTCTAACCAATCAGCCGTCCCGAGACTTGCCCAGCAAGCCTCACCTCGCCCCACCCTGCGACTGGGGAGCGTCGGTGAATCGGTAAGCGAGTTGCAATCAATGCTCAGCCTGATGGGGTATTACAGCGGAGCCATCGACGGCTTTTATCGAGAACAAACCCAAACTGCGGTGGTCAATTTTCAATCAGATGCCAATATCGTTAGTGATGGCATTGTAGGACCGACGACCTGGCAAAAGCTTTTTCCAGCCCCAGACGGTTTGCCTGTCGCGGCCCCGCCAGTTGAGCCGGAGACCGCCGCCAATCCCCCCGCAGCAGGTGAGGAGGCAGTTGAATCAGGGGATCCCGACCCAGTAGCACTCCCCATACTGCGACAGGGCATGAGTGGTCCGGCTGTCATCCGTTTACAAACCCGATTGCAGGCACTGGGATTTTATGAGGGGCCGATCGATGGCTCATTTGGACCACAGACCGAAATGGCGGTTCAAGGCGTCCAGGCGCGCAATCAGCTAGAGACCGATGGCGTGGTGGGGCCTGCTACCTGGTCTGTGCTGCTCAGATAGCAGACTTGCTCATCTAGAAAACTTAGTGCACTCAAGGCAACTAGGGCTCGTACCCTAGCCCCGAAAGCATCACGTCTTGATTTAGAAAAACTGACGCCTCATAATCCGGCACCTGGTTGACGTGGTGTACAAAGACCAGGTAGTTACCCATCAAAAAATAGACTGCCATCATCGCCGCTGCCGATGAAGCCACTAAAAACCCAGCTAGCATAAGGGAAAACTCTTGGCTGGCAATAGCCCGCTCCATGAGCCGCAAAGCCCATGCCACCAAACCAATGACAATAGCCAGAATCAAAAATGCCATTAAAGTCGCTGAAGACTACTATCTAAAAGTTATTTGAGAAGATTATGAGTCTATCTTTACGTATTGTAACAGCGACTAAAGAAAAGTGCACTCATCTCTTTGGAATTCTGTATCCCAGGTTGCTTTTTTGGGTAGTGAGTGCGCTGCGCACTCACCCACTCACCCCTCACCTACTGCCGAGTCAAAACCCTGTGCTCACTCAAATAAGCCTTGATCTCAGCCACAGTCAGTTGACCATAGTGCAACAGTGACGCCAACAGGGCAGCCTCGGCTTTGCCCTCTGTGAGGGCTTCGTAAATATGATGACAGTTACCGGCTCCCCCAGAGGCGATCACCGGCACCGACACGGCATTAGCAATGGTTTGAGTCAGCTCTAGATCGTAGCCAGCCTGGGTACCGTCAGCATCCATGCTGGTAATCAGCAGCTCCCCCGCGCCGCGTTCGACCACCGCTTGGGCCCAGGCAATGGCATCCAGGCCGGTATTTTCTCGCCCACCGCGTACATAGACATCCCAGCCGGGGGCACCCTCCCTCCGGCGACGGGCGTCAATGGCGACCACGATGCACTGGGCTCCAAACCGCTGACTGGCAGCATTGATGAAATCTGGATTGCCGACAGCGGAGGAATTGATACTGACTTTGTCAGCCCCAGCCCGCAATAGTTTTTTGATGGTGTCTAAGGAGCTAATCCCTCCCCCCACCGTTAGCGGAATAAAGACTTGCTCAGCAGTTTGATAGACCACATCGTAGATAATGTCGCGATCTTCATGGGTGGCCGTAATGTCTAAAAACACAAGTTCATCGGCCCCCGCTTCGTTATAGGCCTTGGCCAACTCAACCGGATCCCCCGCATCTTTGAGATCGACGAAGTTAACCCCTTTGACAACCCGCCCCGCTTTGACGTCAAGGCAGGGCAAAATTCGTTTAGCAAGCATAGGTGGGAGTGGGAAATTAGCTGTCTCAACCGCTCATTAGGATATCTCATAGGGGACAAGACGCTGATAAACTGAGATCTGATTTAATTTTTGGGATTCGCTGAGCGTCAAAAGTTATCTCTGCGATTAGAAGACAGAAGCCAGGAGTCAGAAGTTAGCCAGGCGCTAAATTCTGAATTGGACTTCTGAATTCTGACTCAGCAGAAACACTTTGGCTGAAGTGCATATCCTCCTTTTAATAGCAGTTTGGAGAGCGCCCGCAAGGATGAGTTTGGAAATCGGACAAAAGGTTAAGGTCTGCCGTATAAAGGATCGAGTGTCAACCAGTGTGGCTGGTCGCTTGGGTCAGATTGGCGAGATTAAGCAGTATAAGATGGTCGACGGCAGTGGCATTGGTGTTGTCGTGGAGTTTCCTGATAGCTATTCAACCTGGTTTTTTGAGGATGAGCTCAAGCAGGTATAACCCTTGGGGTCGCTGATCAGGGTTGCCCTGGGGAATGGGAATCATACAAGTTCTAAATTTTGAGTTGGGCCACGAGGAGTGCTATGGCTCTGATTTTGACGTTTTTGGGTAAAGGGGGGACGGGGCGCACAATCAGCGCCATCGCAACCGCTAAAAAGCTCGCCAGCCAGGGCCAGCGTGTCCTGCTGGTGACTCAAGAGGCTGGCCCGGCCTTTAGTCTCCTGTTAGGAACCGATGTCGGCGCGGAGGTCCAGGCCATTGAGGCCGATCTCTGGGCGGTGCAGCTACGCTCTACGGTGCTGCTTGAGCAAAACTGGGAGATGGTCAAGCGCTTAGAGACTCAATACCTCAGGGATCCCTTCTTTAAAGCGGTCTATGGTCAAGAGCTGAGTGTTTTACCTGGTATGGACGAAGCCCTTGCCCTCAATGCGATTCGCGAATATGAGGGGAGCGGGCAATACGATGTAATTGTCCACGATGGTCCAGGCGACCTTAGCAGCCTGCGCATGTGGAACTTGCCAGAGGGGGTAGACTGGTATTTTCGACGATTCAAAAAAGTCTTTCAAGAGTCCCAGTTTGCCCAGGCGGTGTCTCCCTTTGTGCAACCGATTGCCAGCGTGGTCTTAAGCGGCGGCTGGTCAGGGGATATGTTTGACCAGCCCCAGGTTAAAGAGTCCAGCGGTCTGGTAGAGCAGGGCAAGGCCGCGGTCAAAGACCCGGCTCGGGTGCGCGCCTATCTGGTCTCAACGGGGGATGAGGTTGCGATCGCAACTGCCCGGTATCTGTGGGGGGCCGCCCAGCAAACGGGCCTAACCGTGGGTGGGGTATTCATCAATCGGACTGCTGGGGAGACCGATCTCGCCGCCGCTTTTGCCCCCCTGCCGATGGCTCAACTTCCTCGGTGGTCAACGGGCAACTGGCAGCCTTTAATCGATGCCCTACCCGACTTTAAATCGATTCCTGACGTCCCCACCGCTGTGACGGTCGATTTATCAACCTCAACCGTACGGCTGTTTTTACCCAGCCTCGACAAAAAACAGATTCAATTGACCCAATACGGCCCCGAGGTCACCGTCGAAGCCGGAGGCCAACGTCGTAATTTGTCTCTACCCAGTGCCCTCCAAGGACGGGCCGTCAGCGGAGCCAAGTTTCAAGACGGTTACCTGATCATTTCATTTGCATAGGCTACCGGAGTAACCCCAATGTCAGAGACCCCATCGCCTTCCCAGACTGAATTGCCCCCATCCGGTGAGCCCAGTGCAGAGGGGGCAACCAACCGCAGCGGTAAAGCACGCCAGCTGCTGGGCATGAAAGGAGCCGACGCGGAGGAAACCTCCGTTTGGAAGATCCACCTGCAGCTGATGAAGCCCGTCACCTGGATTCCCCTGATGTGGGGGGTGCTGTGTGGGGCCGCTTCGTCCGGTCACTTTACCTGGTCGGTGAATAATGTCTTAATGTCACTCACCTGCATGCTGATGTCGGGACCGCTGCTAACGGGCTATACCCAAACCATCAATGACTATTACGACCGTGAGATCGACGCCATCAACGAGCCCTATCGACCGATTCCGTCTGGGGCGATTTCCCTGGGTCGGGTCCGCGTTCAGATCATCGTTTTACTGATCGCGGGCATCGCCGTGGCCTACGGGCTGGACCAATGGGCGGGGCATGACTTTCCCACATTAGCGCTGCTGGCGGTTGGGGGGTCTTTCCTGGCTTATATCTATTCTGCGCCCCCGCTCAAACTCAAGCAAAATGGATGGCTAGGCAACTATGCCCTGGGGGCGAGCTACATCGCGTTGCCCTGGTGGGCGGGCCATGCCCTATTTGGTCAGCTCAACCTGACGATTATCTGCCTGACGCTGTTTTATAGCCTGGCGGGGCTAGGGATTGCAGTAGTCAACGATTTCAAGAGCGTTGAAGGCGATCGCGAGCTGGGGCTCCAGTCTCTGCCAGTGGCCTTTGGCATCACCACCGCCGCCTGGATCTGCGTCTTGATGATCGATGTCTTCCAAGGGGGCATTGCCGCTTATCTCATGGCAATCCACCAAAATTTATCCGCTTTTCTGCTGATTTTGTTGATAATTCCCCAAATCACCTTTCAGGACATGTATTTTTTACGCAACCCGCAGGAGAATGATGTTAAATACCAGGCCAGTGCCCAGCCTTTTTTGGTCCTCGGGATGCTGGTGACCGGCCTGGCGCTGGGCCATGCAAATTTGGTGAGTTAGGTCTGGTCTGGTAGCCTTTGGAAAGGTTATCTGTCATACATCAGCATTTTGACGCGATTGTTTTTAGATTATTTAAGGTTTAGGACAGATTTAGGAAGGATGCAACCGTGACTAACTGGATGTCTGGGTTAAAACAGTGGTCCAATCGCCTGTCAATGGGGATTACCCAGAATACTCCTCCCAATGTGGGGCCGAGATCAAAGCGAGCCTCTGTGCCTCGGGACGACCGTAAGCGTCCTTTAACCTCCAAACGCAAGCCTAAGCCGCCTAACCCGCTCTATCGCAGCCTGACTTTTTGGGCGGTGCTGATCTTAGGGGCAGGGATTGCTGGCCCGTCCGCACGGGTCTACCGCCTCTGGATGAATGCCGAAGCCAATTTGCCCGATGTCTCTAATGCGCTTACCTTTGAGCGCAGTGGCACCATCACCCTCAAGTCCGGCGATGGCTCAGTGCTCCAAAAAATTGGACCCGCTACCCAAGAGTATTTGACCTATGACGATATTCCCGACACCCTAATCCAAGCTTTTATAGCCTCTGAAGACCGTCGCTACTACGAACACAGCGGCATTGACTATCGTGGGATTGCCCGCGCCACCGTAGCCAACCTGCGCAGTCGGGAAGTGGTCGAGGGGGCCAGCACAATCCCACAGCAGCTGGCTCGCATTGTCTTTTTAGATCAGGAACGCAGTTTTCAGCGCAAGTTTAAGGAAGCTTTGCTGGCTTACAAGCTCGAAAAAGAGCTGGGCAAAGAAAAAATCTTAGAGCGTTATCTCAATCTGGTCTATCTAGGCGCAGGGGCCTATGGTGTGGCCGATGCGGCCTGGATTTACTTTGGCAAAACGGTTGAAGAGCTGACGGTTTCAGAAATTGCCCTGATTGCGGGGATGGCTCCAGCCCCGAGTGTTTACTCACCCTTGGTAGACTTGGAATCAGCCCGGTGGCGGCGCGATATCGTCATCGGTCGGATGCTCGAGAACGGGGTAATTACCGAATCTCAGGCTAACGAAGCCTACGGAAGTGAAATTGCCACCACCCCCAACGAGCCTAAGTTTCTCTACAGTGAGTTTCCCTACTTCACCATCTACATTCAAAAGCAGCTGGCTGAGATTCTCTCCCCCGAAGAGATTGAGGGCGGCGGCCTCACCGTTGAGACCACTCTTAACGAAGACTGGCAGCGGGCGGCTGAAAAAACCCTGGTCGAGATGATTGAAGATTCGGGTCGCTGGCAGCGGTTTGAGCAGGGCTCGATTGTGGCCATTGACCCTAAAACGGGCGAGATTCACGCCATGGTGGGGGGCACCGATTTTGAGGATAGCCAGTTTAACAGAGTCACCCAGGCCCAGCGGCAACCAGGGTCTACCTTTAAAACCTTTGTTTATACAACTGCGATCGCATCCGGTGTCTCACCCTACAAAGGATACATGGACGCCCGCTACGTCGTTGATGGCTACGAACCCAAAAACTATGGCGGGGGCTTCCGAGGGGGGGTAGACCTGCGCACTGCGCTGACCTCCTCTATCAACATCGTGGCTGTCAAGCTACTGGTTGATATCGGTTTTAAGCCCACCGTTGACATGGCCAAACGCATGGGGATTGAGTCAGAGTTACTCCCTGCCTATTCCCTGGCGTTGGGGTCCTCTGAGGTCAATTTGTTGGAGCTGACCAGCGGCTATGGCACCCTTGCCGCCGAAGGCAAACATGTCAAAGCCCACGGCATTAAACGCATTCTCGATCGCAGCGGTCAAGTCGTCTACGAGTTTGAAGGCGAGCCTAAGCAGGCCGTTGATCAAGACACCGCTGCCATCGTGACCTGGATGCTACGGGGGGTTGTAGAGGGCGGCACCGGCAACAACGCCTACATCTCAGGGCGTCAAGTGGCGGGCAAAACCGGTACCTCCGAAAAAAATCGAGATCTGTGGTTTATTGGCTTTACCCCCCAGATTGTGGTGGGAGTTTGGTTTGGCAATGACGACAGCAGCCCCACCCGCGGTGCCAGCAGTACCGCTGCCTATGCCTGGCGAAAGTTCGTCTCCCAGGTGATTGAAGATATGGAAGTCGAGCGCTTTCCAAAGTTGCCTCGACTCTCAGGCCGCGAAGGCTCGATTGAACGACAGCCCGAGAAACCCAAGCGGGTGATTGCGGACAAGGCCCCGTCTAGCAGATCTGAAGAGCGACCAGCGCGGTCTCGACGCTCTTCAGAACCCGCGCGGCAACCCAGTCGTGCCTCAGAAGAGCCCAGCTCCCCCGAACCCAGGCAATCTGAGCCCCCTGCGCCATCTGTGGCCCCGGCCCCTGAACCCGAACGTCGACCCACCTTGGAAGATCTCAGACCCGACCCAGCCCCTGAACCCGCGGCTCCGGCTCCAGCTCCGCCAGCTGAGCCAGCCCCTACTGAGCCAGCCCCTGAACCCGCGGCTCCGGCTCCACCACCTGTGGCCGCGCCAGCCCCCGCACCTGCACCTGCACCTGCCCCTGCGCCCGCCCCCGCCCCCGCGCCCGCGCCCGAACTGGCTCCGGCTCCGGCTGGTGAGGGATAATCTGGCGCAGCTGCATATTAAGCGTGGATTTCAATATGCTGCTGTACATTGCTCTTAACACTGCTTTTAACTCAGAGGAAAACGCCCAAAAATGACATCTATCACTTTGTTGCTGCATATTTTGTCCGCCCCTCTACTCGGAGAAGCGGTGAGTTCAGGCATTCCCATGTACTATTTCACCCTCGTCTACGTGGTTGGGTTTATTGCAGCGGTTGTCATTGGCTCCTTGGCTTGGTATAACTCCAAGCGTCCGGCTGGGTGGGAAGATGTCGATCGCCCTTCTTTTGTCCCCAAAATGGACGAGGACGGTGACGACGACGGCACTCCGTCCTCGTAGGGGCTACATCAAAAAAAGCCCCCAGGCGATATCGCCTGGGGGCCAGAGTTTCAGCATAGTGAAACTCAGAACATTGAAACAACGCTAGCCAAATCTAGTCAATCACGCGCAGCAGTCCGCGGTGGAGTGCGTCTACAACGCGTTTGACTTGCATTTCTTCTTGCTTATTGAGCTCCCGTTTTTCCAGTAGAGATGCCATTAGCATTTGCTGGGTGCGCCGACTAATGCTGCGGAGCCGAAAAATCTCGTTGACGATGTCGTCAATCGATTTGTGGGAGGGAGTTATACCGATCATGGGAGGAACACACTGGTGTTATCAACAGTCATCTTTCAGGAACATATTCAATATCGCACCTAAACCGCTGGATCGCTGTGATTTCAAGGGTTTTGGCAGGTGACGTGATCGTCACCTGGTGGTGATTAAATCAAGATTTATCGGTGACCCTACCGTTCGAGGCGCGTGATAGGGGTCACCCAAAATGCCGATAGAACCAGAGAGCCCTGCCTAGCCCTGCATTTTCTCGCCCTTGTAGCGCAAATATTCGGCCATGGCGGCAATGAGCCCCGACGACAAGATCAAGACTACGCTCAGGGCGTTAATGTCAGGTTTAACCCCCGTACGCACTCGACTAAAAATCTCCAATGGCAGCGGATTAGCCCCCCCGGCGGTAAAGCTAGAAATGAGCAAGTCATCCATGCTCAGCACAAAAGCCAGCAAACAGCCAGATACAATCGCTGGGGTGAGCTGGGGCAGTAAAACTTTGATCAGTGCCTGGGCGGGGTTGGCTCCTAGATCCAGGGCGGCCTCCTCCAGATTGGGGTCTAGCCCGTTGAGTCGGCTAGAGACCACCACGGCAATGTAAGCCAGGCAAAAGACCATATGAGCCGCAATGGCGGTCCAGATACTCAGGGGTATCGCTACTGAGGCTAAAAAGACCAGAGTGGAAACTGCGATCGCAATATCCGGCACAATCAACGGCAGATAAGACACCCCCAGGTACAACGAGCGCCCTCGAAACTTATACTTTGCCAACCCAATCGCCATCAGTGTCCCCAACACCGCCGAGACGCCCACCGCCACCAGGGCAATCTTAAGGCTATCGCCCAGCGCCGCAAACAATCGCGCATCTTGAAACAGGCGACCATACCACTTGAGGCTAAACCCTTTCCAAATTGCCCCATAGCGAGATTCGTTAAAGCTATAGACCCCTAATACAACAATGGGCAGATACATCACTCCGTACATCAGCAAGGCAAATAGTCCCTGCCAGGTAACACCCTTGCTTAAATCTTTTGCATCCACACCCGCACCTCTCCTGACTCCTGACTTCTGACTCCTGACTCCTTAGGAGAACCCCTCCGGGTTGCGATCGCCATACTTAAGCAAAAGTGCAATCGCCAAGCTCACTGCCATAATCAACACTATGCTCAACGCTGAGCCAAATCCCCAGTTCCGCGAGATTCCCAGAAATTGGTTATAAATCAGCCGTGAAATCGTCATACTGCTCGGTCCCCCTAGCAGAGCGGGCACCACAAAATCCCCCAGGCTGGTGACAAACACAAGC
>JBCCRZ010000122.1:0-11788 GCA_039200855.1 Cyanobacteria bacterium P01_D01_bin.44
CGGTAGCGTTGGCTGAGCACTTCGTTGAGATAGTTTGCGATCGCAATCACCAACCGAACCTGAACCCCGGACCATAGCGCTTGCCTTTCTAAATAGGGATCCATGCCAGGAAATGGCGAAAACCTGATCACTGAAATATCCTTCATTTTGGTTGAATCCCTGCTGTTGAATCCCCACTACTGTGTCGAACGATAACCTGTCAGGGTTGTTGGGTTACCCTGTGAGCAGGCAAAGCTAAACCAAGCTCAACGCCAACCTGCCTCCAAAATCCAAAATCTAAAATCAAAAATCCCCAACGGGCCGCGTTATCTTAAATATAGTCCCTCTTGCAAAATCATCATGACTCATCGCGTTGTTATCCTGGGTGGCGGCTTTGGCGGACTTTATACGGCACTGGCGCTGAGCAAGTTGCCGTTAGACAAAAGCACCCAACTCGAAATTACGCTGGTTGATCAGCGCGATCGCTTTTTGTTTGCGCCGATGCTGTACGAGCTGGTCACCGAAGAGTTGCAAACCTGGGAAATTGCCCCCCCCTATGAAGAGCTGCTGGTCAATACAGGGGTTAGGTTTCGCCAGAGTGGTGTCAAGGCCATCGATATTGCGGCCCAGTCGGTGACGCTAGATGATGATTGTCAGCTGGGCTATGACCGACTGGTGTTGGCCCTGGGGGGGGAGACACCGATGGATATGGCACCGGGAGTGGCCGAACATGCGATCGCATTTCGCACCCTGGACGATGCCTACCGCCTCAAAGAAAAACTGCGGCAGCTTGATAGCGCCAAGGCTGATAAAGTGCGGGTTGCCATCGTGGGCGGTGGCTACAGCGGCACTGAGCTAGCCTGCAAACTAGCAGAGCGGCTAGGCGACCGAGGGCGTATTCGCATCGTTGAACGTGCCGACGGCATTTTGCAAAGCTCCCCAGAGTTTAATCAAAAAGCGGCCCAGGCAGCCCTATCTGACAAAGGCATCTGGGTAGACTATGAAACTACCGTCACGGAGGTGACCGCCAATACTCTGTCGCTTAAATTTAAAGACCAGGTGGATACGCTGCCGGTAGATGTGGTGCTGTGGACGGTGGGCAATCGGGTCAACCCGGTGGTAACGGCCCTGGCGCTTAAACAAAATGAGCGGCAGCAGCTTTTGATTGAGCCCACCCTGCAGGTCGCTAATCACCCTGATCTATTTGCCCTGGGAGATCTGGCTGAGGGCTCTGATGCCGATGGCAAGACCATCCCAGCAACGGCTCAGTCAGCGCTACAGCAAGCCGACTATGTTGCCTGGAATATTTGGGCATCTCTCACCGAGAGGCCGCTGCTCCCCTTCCGCTATCAGTACCTGGGCGAAATGATGACCCTGGGCTCAGATAATGCCACCCTGACGGGGCTGGGGCTCAAGTTGGACGGTAATCTGGCCCATCTGGTTCGCCGTCTGACCTATCTGTATCGCATGCCGACCTTGGAACATCAAATTCGGGTTGGGTTGAATTGGATTGGTCAACCGATTCGGGATTTGCTGTCGGCGGAACGTTAGGTCGGTTATAAGGTTAAAGAGCTGAATATTGTGAGGTTTTGGCTGTAGAAGAAGATACACACGGCTAAAACCTTTAACTTTTCACCTTTAACTTTTAAATTGACCCTGCCGATCCTTTACTATTCTGTGACAGTGCTCGTTGCCATGCCTCCCTATGTCAAAGCCTAAAGTTATTTTTTTAGATGCGGTCGGTACTTTGTTTGGTGTCAAAGGGAGCGTCGGTCAAATTTACAGTGAGTTTGCAGAGCGGTTTGGGGTCACAGCGACAGTCAACGACGTTGATCGATCTTTTTATAAAAGTTTTAAGACCGCGCCGCCGATGGCGTTTCCATCTGCCCCCAAAACAGATATTCCTCACTTGGAATACCTTTGGTGGCGAGCGGTTGCCCAACAAACCTTTGATCGCATTGAGTTGTTGTCACAGTTCACTGATTTCGAAGCCTTTTTCGCCGGAGTGTATCAGTACTTTGCCACGGCTGATCCCTGGGTTTTATATCCTGACACGATGTCGTCTATGGCTCGGTGGCAGCGTCAAAATATCGAGTTGGGGATTATTTCTAACTTTGACTCGCGCATTTATGCGGTGCTGAGCGCCCTGGGGTTGGCCAGTGATTTTGAGTCTGTGACGATTTCGACGGAGGTGGGGGCCGCGAAACCAAATGCGCTGATATTTACCACTGCTTTGCAAAAGCATCGTGCGATCGCAAGCGAAGCCTGGCATATCGGGGATAGCTACAACGAAGACTTTCGCGGGGCCCAGGCGGCGGGGCTTAAAGGCGTCTGGCTAAAGCGGCAGGGGCTATACGCCTGACCAGCTTTGCGATAGGTTCATATTAAGTTGATTTGTTTAGTGATCTGGGCATCTTGCTAGAGAGGCTTCTTTTATTCATAGGCACATGTCACTTTTGGTTATACGGCAGCTACTTAAAGTAACAGGGGGAGCTTGCCTGTGGTTGGCAGCTGCCAATATGGGACTTCCTTCAGTTGCTTTGGCTCAGAGTGTGCCTGGGGTGTCGCCGCCGCCGCCACGCAGCTTGCCTGGAGAAGCCCTGCCAGATGATCGCCCCGATGACACGTTGCCTGCGGAGCCCTTTCCCGTATTACCTCCCCCCGAGGAGCTCCTGCCCGATACCCCACTTGCGCCGGTGTTACCAGACTCCCCGACGCCAGGGGATGCTGCATTTTTTGTCAATGAGATTGAAGTCGTGGGGAGTACGGCCTTTAGCCAGGAAGATTTTGCTGAAATTTTAGATCGCTACCGGGGGCGAGAGGTTTCTTTTGCTGAGTTGTTGGAACTACGCTCTGAGATTACTCAGTTTTATGTGGATCGGGGATTTGTCACCTCAGGGGCCTTTATCCCGCCCCAAACCGTCGAAGATGACATCGTAAAAGTACAGGTTATTGAAGGTGAACTAGAAGATATCGTCATCCGAGGGACCCATCGACTGAGCCCTGCCTATGTTCGTAGCCGCATCGGTTTAGTGGCCTCGCCCCCTTTAAATGTCGATGCGCTCTTAGAAGGGCTACAGCGTTTACAGATTGACCCGCTGATTGAAACAATCTCGGCTGACTTGCAGGCGGGGGTCCGTCCGGGGACCAGTCTACTGGTGATTGAGCTGACAGAGGCCGATTCGTTTGCGGTGACCGGTGATATTGCCAATCGACGCTCACCTAACATTGGCGGAGTTGAGCGCCAGATCTCTGTTTCAGAAAACAATCTCTTTGGCATTGGCGATCAAATTTTGTTGGAGTATAGTGACACCGATGGCAGTGGCGGCGTAGATTTGAGCTATACCGTTCCGCTGAGCCCCAACAATGACACGTTGCAAGTACGGGGTGGTTTTTCTAACAGCCGGGTGATTGATTCGGTTTTCTCCGTTTTAGATATTTCGTCGGATAGTTATTACGCTGATCTAACCTATCGGCATCCATTTATTGAGAGCCCCACCGAAGAGTTGGCGGCTGGGCTAACCTTCTCTTACCAAGAAAACCAAACCAGTCTGGGGATTGATGATATCGGGCCGTTTCCGCTGTCTCCAGGGGCTAACGATAACGGGATTACCAGTGTGACAGCACTGCGCTTTTTTCAAGAATGGACCCAGCGTAGCCCCAAGCATGTGTTGGCACTGCGATCGCAATTTAATCTTGGCGTTGACTGGCTAGGTGCAACTGACAATGATGC
This sequence comes from Cyanobacteria bacterium P01_D01_bin.44, assembly GCA_039200855.1. Lineage (GTDB taxonomy): Bacteria > Cyanobacteriota > Cyanobacteriia > Phormidesmidales > Phormidesmidaceae > SIO4C1. The sequence continues at coordinate 3,713 of JBCCRZ010000122.1, forward strand.
CGCGCCCGATAGTGAATTTTTCTCGTGGCGGGGTCAAGGCCAGTGGGTCCAATTATTGGGCAAAGATGCCCTGTTTTTTCTCCGGGGCGATGTGCAAATCGCCACGGACGCCATGCTGTCCCAAGAACAATTTGGCGTCGGGGGGCAACAGAGTGTTCGCGGCTATCGGCAAGATACGCTGCTGCGCGATAGCGGGGCGTTGCTATCTGCAGAGGTGCGGTTTCCAGTTTTGCGTGTGCCCGAGTGGGACGGTGTTTTGCAGGTCACACCTTTTCTAGATGTGGGTACAGGCTGGAATTTTCGAGGTAATCCTCCTGGGCCAGATGTGTTGGCAGGAACGGGCTTAGGGTTGCTCTGGCAGCAGGGGGATGACTTCTCTGCTCGTTTAGATTGGGGAATCCCGCTAGTCGATTTTGATGATTTGGGCGATAGCTTTCAAGACAACGGGTTTTACTTTTCGGTGCGGTACACACCTTTTTAGGGCGGTATGACAGCGGCGATTTCTCAAACATACAAAATCTCAAATATATAAAAATCATGAAGTATCTCCGCATTTTGGCAGGATTGAGGTGAATGCTATCTCAGCATTTCTAACCTCTCCATCTTCCGGCTTCTCTGATTAGCATGTAGGTGATAAGTCAGATAGCACTGGTTTGGGAGCCGTGATGGAACAGCAAATATGGACCGTACGCAACATGAAGGTCCTATTCACAGGGTTTGCGGTAGGGATGGCGAGCAGTGTTTTAAGCTATACGCCCGCTAGCTTTGGGATTGCCTTTGAGCCGCCTGCGGATGAGCCTGCGCCCAGAAGCTCTGTAGGCGGAGCCTCGCGGGGTGATCTGTGTCCACAAACTTTGTCGACGGCAGAGCAACCTCGTCCGGTCGCCCTCCTACCCCAGAGTGCCTATGGTAAGACCCTGGAGGCCCATCCTACTTTGATGTTTTATATGCCAGAGTCTAATGCGGACGGGGCTATTTTTACCCTTAAAGATGAGGAGAAGAATCTGCTTTATTTTGCAGAAATCTTTTTGGATGGGTCAGAAGGGGTTGCTAGCTTAACCTTGCCCGACGATGCGCCTGGCCTGGAGGAGGGGCAACGCTATCAGTGGTTTGTTGTGTTTCAGTGCGAGGGCCAGCTGTACCCTGACAGCTACTACATTAATGGGTGGATTCAGCGCACCACCGAGGCCGATTTACAACAGGATATCGCCAACGACAGTGCCCTGAGTAAAGCGGCTTTGCTAGGCCTCTCAGGTATTTGGTATGACAGTCTGGCGACATTGGCAACCCTCCGCCTGGATCAACCCCAATCGTCAGAATTGTTGGATCATTGGTATGAGTTTTTAGAGGAGGTGGGTCTGGAGTCCTTAGCCGAGGCCCCGATCACTTTGCTTAATTAATGGGAGATTAATCGATGGGGGCACTTTGCTTTATCTACGCCAGTGACGACGACCTTGCCAAAACACACCAAGCAATGTGCCAACGATGCTGAGTTGATCAAGGCCTATCACCCAAATAAAGGGCAATAGGGTTTTGACCCAAAGCGTCAGCACCAGACAGCCGACTAAAGCCCAAAGGACGCTAGCGTTAACGGAAAGGCGGCTAAACCATCGCTCTAAAATGATTACGCCCAGAGCGCCCGTGCCAAACCCAAGGCCAAACTGCAGTGCCTCCAACAATAAAAAAACCGAAGTGAGGAGTGCCAAAAGATTAAATTGGTTGAGGCTGCTAATAAGCAGACGTTCAATCAACCCTACGGCCACGGTGGCTAGACCCGCAACCTGGCATAGGGGCCCCCACGGTAAATATTTCAGCGGTCGCATTGGATCGAACATAAACTTTTAGAGGGCTTCTGGAGAGTTTTTGGGGCTAACCTCTGGGTTATTGCTCAAACTGTAGCGCACAAGCCCGTGAATATTTCGAATCATCAAGGACGAATTGACCATAGGGGTCCCAAGACAGTGATAGATTGGGCCTTAGATTTGCTATAGATCTGGTCACTAACTGGCCATCTTTAAACCCAGATTGGCTGGATCTGAACTATGGTTAAATTAAATTTGTCAAGTATTTAGCACTGGATCCGCAGACTGTGTCAGAAAAGCAACAAAATCCTTGGGTTGAAGCAATACAGACCATTGGTTTGAGCGTGGTTCTGGCGCTAGGTATTCGTCAATTTGTGGCAGAAGCTCGCTACATTCCATCGGGGTCGATGGAGCCCACGCTGCAAATTAACGATCGCCTCGTCGTTGAAAAAATTAGCTACCACTTTAATCCGCCGGGGCGGGGGGATATTGTCGTATTTTGGCCACCCGAGGAGCTTTTCCCTGCTGGCAAGCGTCGGGATGCCTTTATTAAAAGGGTAATTGGCCTACCGGGAGATGTTGTTGAGGTCGCTGACGGCACCGTCTTTGTGAATGATGCCCCCCTCGATGAGAGCTACATCAAGGCTCCCCCTGATTATCTATGGGGGCCAGAAGAAGTGCCTGATGAGGCTTACCTGGTGCTGGGTGATAATCGTAACAGCAGCTACGATAGTCACGCTTGGGGTTTTGTGCCTAAAGAAAATATTATTGGCCGCGCCGTGGTCAGATTTTGGCCACCGAGTCGCCTGGGTGGATTGGATTAGGGGTGGGTTGGATTAGGGTATCCAGGTTCGTTCTATCCGCCCCTGGATGGTTTGATTAAGCCAGGGTGTATTCGCTGATAGAGACTGAAGCGTTCTGGATGAGACGGACCAGGTTCGTTTGGGATCAAATAGCACCATTTCTGCTGGTTGCCCGACTTGCACCGCCGGTGGGTCAAGTTTTAGACATTGAGCTGGTTGCAGGCTCAGGTACTGCCATAGCTGGTGTGGTTGCCAGCGTTGAGTGGCCACAAAGGTTTGCCAGAGAATGGGCAGGGCCAGCTCTAAGCCAATCGCACCTGGGGGCGCGTTGCCAAAGGCGACGGTTTTTTCTTCGTAGGTGTAGGCAGTGTGGTCGATTGCGATCGCATCCAATATCCCGTCTTCGAGCCCGGCCAGGAGAGCCTGCCGATCGCTGGAGGAGCCTAAGGGCGGCTCTAGCTTGAGGTTGGGGTCGTAGGTGACTAAATCCTGGGTGGTAAACATCAGGTGCAGCCACGGCACGCTGGCGGTCACTGGTAGCCCTCGGGTTTTGGCCTCACGCAACAGCTCAACGCTGCGGGCGGTGGAGACCCGCATAACGTGTACGGGGGTGTTAAGTACGGCTACGTATTCTAAAAGGGCCGCTAGCGGTGCGGTTTCTGCCAGGGTAGGGATGCCGGGAAAGCCTAGCCGAATTGAGTCAGTCCCTTCTCGGACGGTGCCGTGACCTGTCAGGGTGCGATCGCAGGGCCAAAGGGCGATGGGGCGCTGCAAAGGTTGAGCATATTCCAAGAGCCGTCTGAGCAGGGCCGGGTTGGTTATGGGCGTGCCCTCGGTAAAGCCCACCACCCCCGCCTCGGCAAGCTCAGCTAAATCAGTAAGCTGTTCGCCTTTGAGCCCCAGGGTGATTGCCCCCCAGGGTCGCAATTGAGTATGTGAGCGCAAACAAGCGATCTGGGCTGCGTCATCCAGGGGAGGATGCGTGTTGGGCAACACGCCCACTCTGGTAAAGCCGCCCGCCAAGGCTGCTTGCTCCAAAGATTTCAGCGTTTCTCGGGACTCGTGGCCGGGTTCGCCGCTCTGACTGTAGAGATCCACCAGCCCTGGCCCCAATACCCAGTCGGCTGCTTCTATAATCTCGGTGGCTGTGCCAGTGCTGTCACTGTCCTGGCCAGTGCTGTCACTGTTGTGTAGTGAGGGGGCGATGGCCTGCACAACGCCTTTGGCAACCAGGACATCAACAATGCGATCCACTGGATCGGAGGGATTAATCAGACGGACCTGTCGAATCAGGGTGCGGGTCATGGAGGTGTCAAATTTGCTTATAGTGCGCCCGCAGCGGTCATGTCAAAAATACTGCCCGATAGGTGGGTGGTCAGGTTAGCTGCGCTGAGCATAGGGGGGCTGCCTGCGCCGCTGGGATAGTCGATCACGCTGACTGCACCGTTGCCCTGCTTAAATTGCCAAAACGCCTCGGGGGCAAGGCCCGTCACGTAGCAGAGGATCGCCTTATTAATTGCGTCGTGGGCGCTGACCAAAATAGTTTGGGGCATATCGTGGCCGCTATAGTCAGCGACGATCTTATCCCATGCCATAACCGCCCGATCCCATACCTGTTGGAGGTTTTCACCCTCTGGCATCTGGACAGTTTCAGGGGCTGCCTGCCACTGGGCTAGCATACCAGGGTAGCTGGCTTCAATTTCATGTTCGAACTTGCCTTCCCACAGGCCGTGGCTGATTTCCCACAGGCCTTCGGTGACCTCCAGGGTGACCTCAGGATGGTATTTGAGAATTTTCTCAGCTGTTTCTTTGGGGCGCAACAGAGAACTACTCACCGCCCCTTGAATCGGCACTGCTTTTAGGAACTCTGCGGCCTGGGTAGCCTGGGTGCGACCATTCTCATTGAGGGGCACATCGATTTGCCCCTGGAACCGCTTATCTCGGTTCCAATTGGTTTCACCATGGCGGACTAGCAATAAGCGTGGTCCCTTAAAGCCAGCGCGTAAAGAGGGCAGCGGTCGTCCCGTATGGGCGGTTAAATTGAGCGACTCTAGCTGGGCGGGTTGACCCCATGGGCCGGTAAAGTTGAGGACGCTGATACCGCAGTTTGCCTGGTATAGCCGATTGAGCGCCTCTGGACCGAGACCGACAGCGGAGCCGATCAGGGCGCGATTAATAGCGCTATGGGCGACGACCAGGATGGTTTGATCGGTGTGTTGGGTGAGTAAAGCCTGCCAAAACTCTGCGGCCTGCTCCCAGACAGCCCGCACCGGATAAAACTCACGGGTGCTGCTCCCGTCAGGAATCTGCATCTTTAAATCTTCGGGCTGATTTCGCCAGGCGTGATACTCATCGGGGTATTGCGCCTCAACATCTGTAAATGACATTGCTTCCCAGAGCGGTAGGCTAATTTCTTTGAGGGTGTCTTTGGGTTGCTGTTTGGGTGTTTGAGGATGTTTAGCCCGCAAGGTTTCGACAATGAGCTCAGCGGTCCGATGGGCTCGCTTAAGGGGACTGCAGTAAACCGCATCAAAAGCGATACTGCTGAGGATTTCTCCCACTTGTCGGGCTTGCTGCTCTCCGACGTCAGTCAGGGTCGATTCGTCGTGGTGCCCTTGGATAATACGTTTGACGTTAAACGTGCTCTCACCGTGGCGAACAACAATGATGCGGGTTTTCAAGGGACAGTCCTCAGTGTTATGCTCCGCGTCGATTTTATCGTGATAACCCACCTTCAGTTTGATAATTTGAGTTTTTGTTCCTGATGCCCTTTTAAGTTGTGGCAAACAGTGGGTCTGAATGTGGCGAAGAGTTAGCGATGCTCGGCCAAATGGCCATCTATCTTCGCTCGGCCAAATGGCCATCTATCTTCGCTCGGCCAAATGGCCGAAGTTAAATCCGCTAAGTCGGCAATGACGATATCAGCAGGATTTCGGAGGAGATGTTGTTGTTTATAAAGTGACCGTAAGATAAAACGTCTGAACTGTCTAGAAACCTTAAACAGAGGCGTTTGTGAACACATTTCTGGCTGAATTTGAAAAAATGGGATCAGGTCTCAAATCTTTTGTGCCATGGCTCACAGCATTCCAGACAAAACTTGCCGATGCTAAATAAAGAAAAATCAATATTTCTACCCTCGCAATTTAATCGAGGGATCCGGAACAATGGAGGAGATTGAGTTTTTAACAGGTTCAGTCGTTTGGTTGGTTATTTAAGGAAGATGTTCCCATGAAATCCCGTGATGAATTTAAAGTTTGGCTAGAGCGTTACCAGCAAACCGTGGCGTCCCAGTCGCCCTCTGTTCCTTCATCTCAGGCTGGCTCGAGCCAAGATAGCGATACCAATGTGATGTCTTTGGTCTATCCCGACGGTCGGGTGACGCGGGTTGCGCTCAGTCCCGGTGCTCGCTGAGCCGTGCTAGCTAAGAAGCATTTGTGGTATCGCAACCGTCTAAAGTTATCTAAAAAGTGTTTGTCTGGGCTGTGTTCTGACCTGCTGGCGAGCTTTTTAAAGCCGCCTTGTCCGCTGTGTCAGCGACCGGTTGCGAGCTCAGCTTTTTGTATTGACTGTGATCGGCAGATACAAAGCTGCCGCTGGTCTCACCACGACTACAGGGTGCCGACACCTTTGCCAGTGATCGCCTGGGGCACCTACAGTGGCCCCCTCAAACGGGCTTTGCACCAGCTCAAATATCAAAATTGCCCAGAGATCGCTGCACCCCTTGGGACTGATTTGGGGCGACTCTGGCAACAAGCCTGGTTGCCAAAAATGGCATTACAGCGGCAGGCCAAAGGGCAGTCGATTGTGGTGGTACCGATTCCGCTGCATCCTGAGCGGTTGGGTCAGCGGGGATACAACCAGGCGGAGCTGATTGCTCAAGGGTTTTGTCGAACAACCGGTCTACCTTGTCTCAGCCAGGGATTACTCAGGGTCAGGGCGACGGAGGCTCAGCATCAATTTGGTCTGGCTACCCGACAATCTAATCTGCACAGCGCCTTTCGCCTTGGGCCTGACTGGACGCTTGCTCGGATGTCAGCGGCGGTGTTGTTAATAGATGATATTTACACGACCGGGGCGACTGCCCAGGCAGCGGCAACAGAGCTGCAACAGTCGGGCCTCAACGTGCTTGGCATAGCGACGGTGGCTAGGGCGATTCTGAGGCACTCTGAGTTGACCGCAGCTGGGTCAGAATCTGAGGGTCAAAAACTACGGCTGCGTCTAGACCGGTAATTTGCTCAAATACGGCGGGGGTGACCAAGCTGTTAATCGGCTGATGCTGCCACTGCTTCAGGCGTTCGTGTACCTGGGTTAGCAAAGCGACGCCTCTGGGCATAGGAATAATCGACCAGCCATTCACAATGGCCTCAACCAGAGCTAGCTCGATTAAAGGAGTAGGTAATTCATTGAGGAGCGATGCCAGGTAGGTATTGAAAGCGGGGGTATCGTCACCCTCAAGTTGATAGCTGTCGACAATATGTTTAACCCGTTGACGACTGATACGAGCTTGAATTTCCATCAGACAAACCTCAAGATTGAAACTTGGCCGTCGGTATTTTGGTCCTTGATGAACGGTTTCCCCTTCGGAGACTTTGCTAAGCCAATGGTCCGCTAACTTGATAGTCGAAAATAAGGAGTGATATCAGTCTTGACGTAATTCTATCTAAAGTGAATGGGCTTGCAACTGTCAATCTTTTTGGCTTGGTTCTGGTTTAGTTATCAAGCTGATTGACTAACAAAAGTTCTGAAATCTACAGCCCTCGGCATGGCCATATCCCTCGGCATGGCTGCGTTAACGCTAGTGTTTAGGTAGAGATGGCTTCTAACCGCCCAGCCAGACGTTTTGTCAGTCAACCAGGTCATCAAAACTGATGGCGCTAGATTGACTCATTTTGAAGTAGTTAAGGAGGGTTTAAAGGGACTCAAGCTGGGTTAATCGGCATTTGTTGGCTGTCATTTTTGGGCAAATTTTCCAGGACGTTCATAGATGAACAAACTTTCCTAGAGAATTGGCCTAAAATTCGCTCAAAATTTCTGGGATTTTTGATGTTGATGGATTTTTCCCCGACCCTTTTGTTAAAAGGCGTTCAATATATGAGCTCTGAGGGGCAAGTAGAGGGGCCGGTCGATATTGCGATCGCAGCTGACAAAATTACTGCGATTGCCCCCCATTTGGACCTCAGCGCCGATACCGAAATCGAGGCTGAAGGGTGTCTAGTCAGCCCACCGTTTGTAGAATCCCACATTCACCTGGACTCGGCCCTGACAGCGGGGCAGCCCCGATGGAACCAGAGCGGCACCCTGTTTGAGGGCATCGAAATTTGGCGCGAACGAAAACAGGATTTGACCTCAGAAGATGTGCAGGCAAGGGCAATCCAGGCACTGAAGCAGCAGGCCAGCCAGGGGGTATTATTCGTCCGCAGCCATGCTGATGTGAGCGAGCCCAGTCTAAGCGCCCTAAAGGGACTGCTGAC
>JBCCRZ010000123.1:0-11779 GCA_039200855.1 Cyanobacteria bacterium P01_D01_bin.44
CGTCAGCACCTGATCGACAATTTCGTGGGTGGCCAGGTTGCGCATAAAGCCACCCTTGCCCGTGGCGCAAAAGTCACACCCCATGGGGCAGCCCACCTGGGATGAAACGCAAACGGTGAGGCGTTTTTCGGTGGGGATGCCGACGGTTTCAATAATTTGACCATCGGCCAGCCGCAGCAAAAATTTGACGGTGCCGTCGGGGGCGACTGAGCGATGGTGGATCTCGGCCCGCCCCACCGTAGCATCGGCCACCTGAGCCCGCCATTGCTTGGAAAAGACGGTGATATCAGTTAGCGATCGCACCCCCTTTTGATAAATCCACTGGTGCAATTGCTTGCCCCGATAAGCAGGCTGCCCCTGCGCCTGTACCCAGTCGGTCAGCTGTGCCAGAGACATGCCCAACAGTGGCTGATTTGGGACAGTTTCAACCGGGCTTTCAAACTTGGCAGCTGTAGAACTCAAAACGCTTTAACCTTTACTACCGTCTACTGTTTAACCCACCCTTTTATGTCTAGAAGGTGGGTTCGCCGATTGATAGGTGCTGGTTGAGCTTTAAGGTTTCCGGCGGCTAACCCACCCTACCCACTACTTTACTACTGCCTCATCTCCCTCTACCGTCCCTTCCTTGCCTTGGATGATGAGACCTCAACCCTACGATCGCCCACTACCCATTACCCATTACCCACTACCCAGCCAGAACATCATGCTCGAAACCGATACCCCTAATTACTCTCCGGAATATCATTCATCAAATCCACCAGCCCCTCGGTCAGGTCGCGAGGGTTCATAAAGATTACCTTAGAGTTTTCACTTTCACTCAGTCTTTGATTGGCCTCGACGTAGCGCTGAGCCAGTAAGAAGTTCAAAATATCACGGCGGCTATCGGTTCTTTCAAGGGCTTGAGCCAGCAGTCGCATCGACTCAACGGTGCCCTCTGCTTCTAAAATGGCCGCTTTCTTTTTGATCGCCGCGGCTTGCTCTTGCTGCATGGAGTCGATCACCGCTTGGGGGGGTTTGATCTCTTGTAGCTCTACCCGGTTAACCTTGACGCCCCAGGGCTCGGTGGCCTCGTCAAGCACGTCGAGCAGGGCCTTGTTAATGGCTTCTCGAGATGAAAAAGTGCTTTGCAAGTCCATCTTACCGATCTCAGACCGCAGCGTGGTGGTGACTAACTCCCTAATCGCAAGATCGACATCTTCGATGGCGTAGTAAGTTTTCTCAAGGTCTAAAATCCGCCAGTAGATAATCGCGTCAACCTCAAGACTCACATTGTCTCGGGTAATGGCGTTTTGGGGCTCAATGTCGAGGGTTTGCTCCCGCAGGGTATCTTCGACCACGACCGAATCTAAAAACGGCACGATAAAAGTGAGGCCGGGTTTAAGGGTCAGCCGATACCGACCCAGCCTTTCGACCAGGGCTTCGTTGCCCTCTTTAATAATGCGAACAGAGCCAACGCTATAGCCAATAACCAGTAGCGACAAAATAGCGAGGATAGAAGAGCCCATAGGTGCTTAGCTGCGAATGTGCTCATTGGATAGCACATCTGTACGGTACATGTCTAGTTTAATTTTGACACCCATGGGCTGTTTTGTGGGATAGCTGTTTTTCGAGAGAGAATTTTGCAGAGGGGATTTTGCAAGGCCTATGGGGAAGCCGGGTATCCTCAGAGGTAACGCTCCAGGGTGCTCACTGTGAAACGAATTTTTGTAAAGCAAAGTCTTTTTCTGTCGACAGTTCTTGCTGGGATGGCTGGCGGGGTCGGGGGGATCGGTTTGACAACTCCGGCGCTGGCGGACAGTGGCTGTTATGTCGAAGACGACCGTGGCCAGGTGCATGACCTGGCAGCCCTTTGCGGCGTATGGTTTGGCGACCCGGTCAGCGAACCGGTCTTACAAACCGGTGACGTGCAAGTTACGCTGCGTTGGTCCACCAGTGACGATCTGGACCTGGTGGTGGTGGGCCCGTCTGGTGAAGCGGTCACCTACTTTAGCCCAACCAGTGCCTCCGGCGGTCAGCTGGATGTTGATGCCAATGCTTTTTGTGAGACGGCAAGCCCGGCCCCGGTTGAGAATATTTTTTGGCCGACGGGCGGTGCGCCGACCGGGGACTACAGCGCCTTTGTAGTGTTGTCGATTCCCTGCTCGGGGCCCAGTACGACGACGGTGGACTATACGCTGACGGTTTTAAATCAGGGGCAAACCACTACCTACGAAGGGGTTGCTAGTGTTGGCGCGGTGGATGAAATGGCCTATCCGTTTAGTTTGGGCCAATAGGGTCTGTTTAGGCCTCTATATCAGGCATTAGCGAAGCGATAACCATTGCTGAGAAAACGCGAGTCCACGCTGGGCCATCGTTTGCTCAAATAGCGGAGTCGCGAGACATTGCTCTACCGGCCATACGCCGGGCTTGTGTACCTGCCCTGAGAGGATCAGCTGGGCCAGACTACCGGTACCGTAGCCTGCGACCTGGGCGGTATCAGGATGGGTGGCGGTGACCTGATAGGTTTGAGGAACTCCGTCTTTGATGCCTGCGATCGCAAATCGCATCGCAATGCCGGTACCACTAAATTGATCGGTTATCTGGGTCATGGCATAGCTAATTTTGGAGAGGGCTTCGATCACGACCGGCTGCTTGAGCCAGCCGGGGGGCAGCTTCGCCATCAGCCCGGTCAGGCGGTTGTAGTAGTCGGGCAGTGAGCCAAATTTGGTAATAAACGTTTTGACCTGGGGAAAAGACTGCGGCAGGGTCAGAGCTTCAATTGTGTTAAACCAATAGACCCCTGCGCCAACGTCATAGGGAGCCGGAAACGCCAGCACCTCCCGTCCGCTGTAGGGGGCGATGGATTGCCACTGCCCGTCGATCTTGCTTTGGAAGGGGGTTTGCAGCTCAATAAAGGTGGTGCGCATGACAGTCACCCCAGCCCCACCGGACCCCGCCACTAGATAGCTAAGGTGAACAGTTTCGACTTGATCGGCATGATCAAACTGCTCGATGCCCCGGCGAACCAGGCTATTTGAAATGCCCGGGAAAACGCCGGTGCCGACGATACAGGTGGTGCCAGCTGCGATCGCAGCATCTCGATAGGTCAGGGCTTGACGCACATAGTCAGGGCTATCGGCCACATCCACATAGGGTTTGCCCTGATCAAGACAGCTTTCTAAAACCTGGTGGTCGCGCTGGCGAAAGGGACCAGCACAGTGGATGGTGAGATCGTGGGCTGCGATCGCAGCCCTCACCGCCGCTCGATTGCCCAAATCCAACGCTTGATACTGCTGCCGTTCGCTCAATAGGAAGGATGCTTTTGGACGTCGTCCGGTCAGGGTTAACGTCGCGTCAGTGTGGGCCAACACATCCGTCGCGACATTGCGACCAATCCGGCCCCTACCCCCCAAGATCAAGATTCGTTGAGACATACTTACGGGGGGGCTAGAGACCCAAATCTGTCAGGATTTCGGTTGCATGGGTTTCTTTGTGTTGAATGTTGTCGTAGACCTTTGTGATCACCCCATCGCTGTTGATGATGAAGGTCACCCGCTTAGAATAGCCCCCACCGCTGACATCATAGGTACTGGTAATAATGCCCTCGGGGTCGGCTATCAAGGCAAACGGCAAATTAAACTTTTGCTTAAACGCCCCGTGGGAGGCCGGGGTATCCATACTCACGCCCAAAACCACCAGGTCGTTACCTTGATACGTGTCGTGGGCATCGCGAAAGCTGCAAGCCTCTTTAGTACAACCCGATGTATCGTCTTTTGGATAAAAATACAGAATGATCGTTTTGCCCGCGTAATCAGACAAAGAGACCGGATTACCTGCATCATCTTTAGCAGTGAAACCCGGAGCCTGGGTGCCCACAGATAGCGCCATGATGAATATCCTCGCCGTATACGACGCTGCCAATCTTAACAAGAAAAACCATGTATCTCGAAACCGACCGCCTCATCATCCGTGACTGGCAGCCCATGCAAGATGCCCGCCACGCATTGGATATCTATGGTGATGAACAAGTCACCCAATGGCTGGCCAATGCCGAACCTGAGCAATCAATTCACGCCGTTCAGGGGCGATTGCAGCGCTATGTGAGCCGTACCCTAAGCGAGGGAACTGGCGTTTGGACGGTGGTTGAAAAAGCAATTGATCACATTGTGGGGACAATTTTGCTCGTACCGCTGCCCAACAGAGAAAACGAGCCCACCGATGACATTGAGATTGGCTGGCATTTTCGCCCAGCCAGCTGGGGCTATGGCTATGCCACCGAGGCGGCACAGCGGATTGTCCAGTATGGGTTTGAGGAGCTAAAGCTGCCGATGATTTACGCGGTAACCCTGCCAGAGAATGCCCGCTCTATTGCGGTTATGGCGCGCTTGGGAATGACATCAATGGGGATAACAACAAACTACTATGGGGGTAATGAATTGCTACTCTATCGTTTGATGCCTGACTTGAACTAACCCCCCGCTGAAAATCGTGATCAATGGCGAATGGAAACACCATCCCCACCGGGGCGGGGACCATTTCCCCCCTAAAGTCGAGCAGCTGCACCAGCACTAGATAGGCAATGGCCAGAGCCAGGGAAATCACGCCAGTTATAATAGCAACTATTTTCGAACGATCCATTGGTTCTGAGTTCGGGTAAACTACTTCTGCTTGAGACTCTACACAACCTTAACCCGTATGAACGCTGTCTCGCCCCTGGGTCCTGATGTCACTGCGATTGTCCACAAACCCGTTGTGGTCGAAACCAAAGGGCTCAGTAAACGCTATCGCACGGGTTTTTGGCTCGCTCAGCGGATCACCCCCCTCAAAGATTGCTCTCTGACTATCTATCGGGGTGAAACCTTTGGTTTGCTGGGTCCCAACGGTGCAGGCAAAACCACGCTCCTAAAGCTACTGCTGGGCATTATTCGCCCCAACAAAGGCCAGGCCACCCTGCTGGGCCAGCCCGCTGGCGACGTCTCGGTTAAACAGCGGGTCGGCTATCTGCCCGAAAATCCCTATTTCTATGACTACCTGACAGGCTGGGAATTTCTGAGTTACACCGCTGGCCTGTTCAGCCTCCCCCGATCCGTGCAGAAAACCCGTATCCCTGAACTGCTCGATCTGGTGGGGCTGCCCCGCAAGGCAGCGGTCAAAAAGCAGCTCCGGCAATATTCCAAAGGCATGCTCCAGCGTATTGGCATGGCCCAGGCGCTGATCAACGATCCTGAAATTGTCTTTCTTGATGAACCTATGTCGGGTCTGGATCCCACCGGGCGCTACCAGGTCCGCGAAATTATTTTGTCCCTTAAGGAGCAGGGCAAGACAATTTTCTTTAACAGCCACGTGCTGTCAGATGTGGAGGTGATTTGCGATCGCATCGCCATCCTCGACCAGGGTGAAATCGTTTGTATCGGTGGTCTAGAAGAACTCCTCGGCACGCCCGATGCCTACTTTGTCAAAGGCCGAGAGGGCAGTCTCGATGTTCTACAAAAGTGGATTAGCCCACTCTCCTTTGACGGCGGCTACTGGCAAGGCTACCTCAAAGGCGATCCCTACGATTTTCTTTCTAGCATTCGCCTGATGGGCGGCAAAATTTCGACTATTCAGCTAGAACGTCCTTCCCTAGAGGAGTTTTTTATGCAGCAGATTCAGCAGCGACGAAAGCAGTTAGAAAGCAAAGGGTAGAGCGTTAAGGTATCTCTGGCATAGCCAGAGACTCATCATCTGTTAGCTCTTCATAAGGGAATCCTGGGGACAAAGGTCACGGATGCAAGTGTCGTGAGCAGGGTGCTGACCTGCTATGTTGACATCATCAACATAGGTGTGATTCACTGGATGTTGATGATGTCAACATAATTTTTGATTGCGGAGGTCAAGCAATGATTGCCCATACGTATAGCCATGAATCGGTGGAGCAAATCCTCCGGCAAGCCTCACAGATTGATCAGATCGACCAAGATTCACGGGTTTCGCGTGAGCAGCTGTTTGATATGGCAGCCGAGCTTGGGCTTTCGACCGAAGTTGTCCAAACAGCCGAGAGCCAATGGCTAAACCAGCAAGCTGAGCTCAAACGAGAAGCTGAGCAACGGTCGCGCCGTCGAAAGGCTTTTCGAGCCCATCTGATTCCTTATGTGTCTGTGAATGCACTCTTAGTCGTCATTAACCTGTTGACGACCCCCCATGATTTCTGGAGTATTTATCCCATCTCAGGTTGGGGGCTGGGTTTAGCCCTGCATGGCGCTCATATCTTTCCAGTGGCTAAAAAGGTTCACTGAGCCTAGAACACATTAAGCCCTGACCAGTAACGCCAGACTCGTGACGTTGCTGTTTTCCTTAGTCGGCCAGGGCAGCTCGCCCAGGGGGATTACTTTGAGGTCGGCCCCTTCTGCCTGGAGCCGCTGAATCGCCAGACAAGGCCCGGGGATAAAATTCTTGTTTTCCCACAGCCATTCGAGGTTGGTGTAGTAATCGTGCAGCAAAATCACGCCGCCAGGGTTGAGGGCATCGATGGCCTTGGGGACCTCTTGATAGACAACTGGGGCGGCGTGGCTGCCGTCTAAAAAGATAAAATCAAACCGCTCGTCACACTGCTCTAAAAACTCAAGGGAGCCGCTGGTGACAAACTGGGTGTGCTCAGCATAGCCCGCTATCTTAAGTAAGCCCTGGGGAGAATGCTCCAGACCGTAGGCTCGCCACGGCTGTTTGACGGGGTCGTTGACGTCTAAAATATCCACCGTGGTGAGTCGGGCATTCGCGCTGGCGTCATTTGCGTTAAGCGCCGCTGCTATGTGCAATGTCGAAAAGCCCACATGGGTCCCGACTTCGAGGACATGGGCAGGCTTTAGCGCCCGGAGCAGATGAAAGAGGGCTTTGCGATCGCCCGGGTTAACCCCACCTCGAGCAGACGGCGGGACTAACTGGTTGAGCTGTGGGGCAATGCGCGCCCAGTCGGCGGCAATGTGATCGTTATGCCAAATGGTGGGTAAATCAAGCTGGCTCGCGGGTAAGAGTGGGGCTGAGCCACAGGGCTGATGGGGAACGCGGCTAAGCACCCTGCGAGCAGAGAGAATCCTTAAACTTTTTTCCCAACTGGGCGGGAGCACCTGACGTAAGACACCTTTTGTCGCACTCTTTAAGCTAGTAGCCATATTTTGAATAAGTAATTTTTTTAATCAATTAATTTTTGGAGCTGTGCTTAATTGGGCTGAAGCTAACCGCCTGGGGCCAGACTACCCGTGGCCCATAGGCCCAGCAGGATTTGCGTCTGGGCGAATTTTAGTCTATCAGATTTAATCTAGCCAGATTAGCGGGCTTCTATGGCGATTTGATGAAGAAATGGGGTGAGTGGGGACGCTAATGCTTAGTGAGTACGCTGCGCTAGGAAGATTTACTTGTTTTTACCGCAATTTGATAAAGCTGTTGGGGGGTTTGGGCGTCCCCTGGATACTCGGCCAGGCCCATCCGATAGTTAGCTTGTAATCGTTGACCGTCGGGGGCTGTAAAGATTTGCTGTCGCAGCACTTGCAACACGGGTTCTAGCTGGTCTTTGGCGTCAGCTTTACGCAAATGACTTAATACCAAGATAAAGTCGCCATCTTCCCAATAGCCGAGCAGCTCTGCTGTGCCCAGGTAGCTTTGCAGCAGACTCCCCCATCGTTGCAAGATTTGATGGCCGGTGATGTGACCATAGGTGAGATTGATCTCTGCCAGGGCCTCTAGATGGAGAACTGCGATCGCAAACGGCGTTTTCTGGGCAAGTAGCTGCCCCAGCCGTTGGCTTGATTGGGGGTAATTGAGCAACCCCGTTTTAGACTCCACGCTAGAGAGCGTCGTTAGCAGTCGATTACGCTCCAAGCGGTTGGTGACGCGGGTCATCAGCTCAGGCCCCAACAGAGGCTTGGTAACATAGTCATCGGCCCCCGCCGCAAAAATTTGCTGGACCGTTGCTGCGTCGGTGTGGGCGGTCAAAAACACAATTGGCAGGTCTTGCCAGTGCGGATCGCTACGCACCGCCTGGCATAGCTCAACACCGTTAAAATCGGGCATTTCAACATCCAGGATCAGCAGGTCAGGTTGGGCCTCGGTCAACACCTGCCAAAAATGCACAGGTTGGTCTGAAGTGGTTAACCGCATCCCCCAGGGCTCCACCAGCGGGCGCAGCGCCTTGAGCAAAATTGGGTCATCATCAATAGCCAATACATGCAGGGTCTGACCAGATTGCTGTCTCAGCGCATTGGCCGCCGCCCACACCTGCGCCGCCCCCACCGGGCGAGTCAACACCTGCGCCCCCGCTGCCGCCATCTGTACTCGCCCCGACAACCCATCTTCTGCCATCAGCACCAGGGTCGGAATCACTGGCGTCCGTGCCGCCAGATCAGCCAATAGCGATAAGGCGCTTGGCAGCTCAGCGTCCGCCAGATCGAGAATGACCATCTCAGGGGGATGGGATTGCAACCAGATTTTAGCCGCTGCCAGGGTCGGAGCCAGAAACCAGCCCAGCGAACTGGGCTGGGTAAGCTGCTGTAGCGCTACCCCGAGGGAGTTATCGGCGCTGATCAGCAAGAGCCGCTCCTCCAGAGGCATTTCTGCTGGCGTTTGGGGGGGAGGCGCTAAATCTAGACTCTCCGCCAGGGCGTGGACCAAATCAGGCACCTTAGCCAGCTGAATAATCGTGGGCTGCTCTAGCAAACTGGTTTCGAGCTGCCGAGCCAGTTGGGTGCCCGTATCCCGATTAAACATGCCCAATACACCGGCCAGCTTGTGGGCAGCCTGCCCTGCCTGCTGACGCAGCTCATCCCCCAGGGTTGTATTTTCAATGGCGCTGACAGCTTCGGTGAGCAGCTCGAGTCGGGCTTGCATTAAGCCCTGATATTGTCCCCAGAGTGCCTCCATGGCCTGGCTAAAGGACGATTCGGTGGTTTGCGAGGTTAGACCCGCCCTGGCCCCAGCCTCTGTGACCGCTGCCGCCCTAGATTCAGTGTCAGATTTGGGCTCAGAGTCAGAAACGGGGGGTCTCAGCTTATACCCCAACCCATAGACATTTTCAATCCAATCTTGGGCTCCGGCTTTTTTGAGTTTGCGACGTAACCCCTTGATGTGGGCTTTAACACTATCTTCGAGCGGTGGGTCTTCAAAGCTCCACAGGTGCTCGATGATTTGCCCCCGGCTAAAGACTCGGGCCGGGTTACGCAAAAATATCTCTAGCAGACTATATTCCTTAGGCGTCAACTTCAAAGGGTTGCCGTCGTAGGTGACCACGCAGCTCACCGGGTCCAGGCGTAACTGCCCAATTTCCAAAATTGATGTGGGGGTAACCTCTCCCCGACGCAGCAAAGCCCGAATCCTGGCCTGCAGCTCAGCCAGATCCAGCGGTTTGGTGAGATAGTCGTCCGCGCCCGCATCCAGTCCACGAATTCTTTCTTCGGGGACGTCACGGGCGGTCATCAGTAAAATCGGCGTTGCGTATCCCTCTGAGCGCAGCCGCTGGCATAGCGAAATGCCATCCAACTGGGGCAGTCCGACATCCAGCAAAATTAAATCGTAGGCACCTGCTTGGGCATACTCTAAGCCCATCTGACCGTCCTCTGCAACATCTAGGATGTAGCGCTGTTCGGTCAAGGTTTTGACTAAAACGTCGCTGAGAATCTCATCATCTTCAATGAGCAAAATGCGCATTGTAACGGGTCCTAAAGGTACTGGAATAAGCTAGCGTCGCCTAATAAATTGGCATCAGTGTAACAAGGAATAGTTCACTCTACCCGCTACCCCCTTCCCCTCCCGAGTTTTTCTCGATTGGGACCTATGCTTAGGCCATTAAAGCAAACAGTCAGAAGCCAGAGAATGTCATGAAATGCTTCCCTCGACAACTCGCGCTAGATAGCCTCGTTATCTTCATCGGCATCGCGTTTGGGCTGACCTCGTTTAATGCCTTTAGCCAATGGAGTTCAACCCCGGCAGAGTTTGCCACCAGCGCCCAACATTCAACCGTGGCAACCTATCGTTAGCCTTACCCAGAGATCTGTCCTGGAGACCTGTCCTGGAGATCTAGTCTGCAAATCTGTGGCGAAGGCTACTAAAAATTGCAAGTGTTTCTAAATAAAAAATTTTATTTTGCTGATTAAATTTTATTTTGCTGATTGCTAAGCAAAATTTCTGAATAAAAGTTTTTTTAAAATTTTGCCCCCAAAGCCTTACAATAAGCTTGTTCGTAATTGCGGATGCCAGGCGAACATGGGGCAAGCTTACTTATCGCTAGCTGACTATCCCAACCTCAAGCAGGGTGCCCAGGGGCACGCGGTTGAGGTATTGCAGCGGCGCATTAATCAGCGTTTTGCAGAGTTTGGACGCAAGGCGGGCCTTGTAAAGATAACCGGACGCTTTGATAGCACGCTGACCCAGACTGTGAAATATCTGCAGGGTGTGGCCTTCTTATCGGTTGACGGTGTGGTGGGCTTACAGACTTGGGAGTTTTTATTAAACGGTGCTGACATGCTACCTATCTTGGGGCTAGGCAGCTGCGGCGCGACGGTGTGGCACCTTCAGCAAATGCTCGATCAGCTGGGGGTGGCTACGCCAGTCAATGGTATCTTTGATGCCCATCTGGTCACCCAAGTCAAACGCTACCAGTCAATTCACCATTTGTCAGAGCTGGGTGTGGTTGAAAGCGAAACCTGGAATACCCTGATTGCTGAGCGAATGAGGTTATCCGACGGGCAGACATTGCCTCGGGTTGCTTGAGTTTGCTCAGCGCTTAGTCTTGATTTTTTCACTGCCATCTATGGGTGTGGGTCGTGTTGTATAGATGAAAGTCGTGATGTGTCTTCACTAGTTCTTCACCATTGGGGATTACTTTGAGTGTACGGGCTTCCGCATGGGTCTGGCTAGTCGCCATTCTAGATGATGTGTTCTCTGTAGATTGACCGGTAGATTAAACGTTCGGTTAACCAGGCGAGCCTGGCCGACCAAGCGGGTAGCGCGTTCTCAAACTCTATCCTAAATAACCAGCTACGGGGTGTCTCAGGGCATCCTTTTTTTTGCCATTCTGACCTGCAAAAAGGCCAGCTGCGGCTTATGTTTTGCAGCTGGCCTTCTACAAACCAGGTCATATTTTTGTGCTTACAAATTGCATCCGTTAGGAGGCTTAAGACTGGGAACGAAAGCGACGCTTCTTGCGGCGAGCAATGGCTTTGCGCTTTTCCTTTTCAATAGGTGTTTCGAAATGGCGGTTTTTCTTGAGATCCGAAAAGATATCAGCCTTCGAAACCTGGCGTTTAAATCGACGAAGGGCGGACTCGATGCCTTCGTTTTCGCCAATGATAACTTGGGCCATATGGACGTTTTCTCCTAAATAAATGAACAGCAAAAAATTAAACGACTCCAATCAAAATGTCTAGCGAGTCAAATAAAATTTAACACCGCTAGACATATATTCAGACGATTAGTATCAACCAACCATATTAGTCAATTGATATGGGTGATGACGACACTTAGCGATGCTTAGTAGCGGCGATTGCCACCCCCCCCTGACTTTTGTTCCCGAGGGCGAGCTTTGTTAACGCGCATTTCGCGGCCCATCCACTCTGCCCCGTTAAGGGCTTCGATGGCGGCTTCTTCTTCGGTCTCAGCAGACAATTCAACAAACGCAAACCCGCGCTTGCGCCCCGTTTCTCGATCGGTCGGCACTTGAACTCGCTTGACCGTACCATATTCTGCGAAAACAGATTGCAGGTCTTCTTCGGTGACCTCATAGGAGAGGTTGCCTACGTAGATTGACATGAAACACTCCATGTAAATTTAGACA
>JBCCRZ010000124.1:0-11713 GCA_039200855.1 Cyanobacteria bacterium P01_D01_bin.44
AGCAAAATAAACTTACTCTTCAACTGAATTAGCCGTGTCTACAATGGGCTTGTCGATCAGCTCCCCTAGCTCGCCCGCGGTCAGTAAATCCGCCCAGGCTTGCTGAGCGCTGCTATTTTGAGGAGCCTCACTCAGGCGGAGGGCAATTTGGTCAAGGGTATCGTACCAATAGGCAACTGGGTTGTTGTCGGGTTGAGCCAACTCCACCCCATCGGCTGATCGATAGATCCAGCCGTTGACGGACAGTACAGCGCCCTCCCCATCAGGGGCCTGACAGGTGACGTTAAAGTACCAGTGATAATAAGTGTCTTCGGTCAGCCCTGACGTTAGCTCAGCCGGCATCTGCACCCGTACAAGCCCTGGCCCGTTAGCCAGGGCAACCTGAGTGTTATAAATTTGTGTTTTCTCATCAGCACTCAGCAAGATAAACTCTCCTGACTGGATCAGGTCTGGGCTGTCAGGGATATAAAACCAAAAACTCGGGTGGGGGCGTTCGGTCATGACCGGGTTGTCGACCGGCACCAAGGCTGTCAGCGCCTCTGTGGTATTGCTACAGGCCTGCTGATCGGCGTCTAGCCCACCCCCGGGCTGCACTCGATTGGGGGGCAACCGTCGCGGCGGGCTAGGGCGTATCACTCGTTGCGGCGGTTGACCGGAGGTAGCGGCTGGGGCTGCGGGCTGCGGCTGGGCGTTGGCCAGGGGGCTAGCCCCAGGACTGACCAACGGGCTGATAAACAAAAGTAGTCCGCCTAGTAGCCCGTACCGGACAATATTTACAGAACGCATAGTTTTTCCTATAAGGGTTTGTGGGATTAGTGAGTATATGGGCTTAGGATTGTTGCCCCAGATGGGTGGGTTTTTGCGGTCTTAAGACCGTTTTTGAGTCGGTAGATTTTGGGTGGGCAGATATTGCCCCAGGGAGATCGTCATCGCGACAAAAATCAGGGCGAGCGCCGTGGGCACCCACGGTAGCCAGAGGCCGCGAACCAGAGCAAATAGGCAAATTTGGTAGAGACTAAGTTCTGCCAGTGCGATCGCACCCCAGCCAACCCAGCCAGACCGGCGATTAAGGCGCACCATTACCAGCCCCCCGCCGATGGCCCAACCCCCGATCCAAAGCGCATCACCCCACTGCCAGGCCCGCCACTGGGGTAGCCCACGGATCAAAGGTCGCTGGTCGAGGACGGCACTGATCACCTGACTGACCATATGAGCATGGACCCACACACCTGGCATACTGCCGTAGGGCGTCTGGAAATAATCCCGAGAGACCGGCGCAGTATAGCCAATCATGACAATGTGATCTTTAATGACCTGGGGCTCAACCTGGCCCGACAACACCTGCTCTAGGGTGAGGCGATGCCCCGGCTGGTTAGATCGATAGTTGAGCAAAATCTGACTGGTGTCAGATTCTAGAGATTGATAGCCACCAAATCGCCGGGGAAGATCCTGCAGGGCCACCTCCCCAAACTGCCAAACCTGATCGGCATTGACCCCCAGAGGCGTCACCCCCTGCTGGGCCAAATATTCGAACGAGAGCTGGAAATTAAAGCTATAGGGGGTTGTACAGCTGGACGGGGAGGGCTGCAAACTATTGTCGTAGGACAGCAGCTGCCGCCGTGCCACCTGGTTCCTCAGGCCTTGCTGGCCGTCTGTGGCCAGATCGCTACGGGTAGAAGTCAACCCAGATGGGGCCGCACCATCGATCAACAGATCGCTAAAGCCCACCTGACTCGCCATCTGTACCTCAGAAAAGCTGGCCGGGGGCTCATAGCTGCGATCGCCCGTACTGTAGGCACACACCATAAATAAATTAGGGTGGGCCTCAAACTGTGCCATCAACTGATCATATCCCGGGCTACGCGCCTGGGGGCGGTGCAGATCGAGCCCAATGGCTGAGGGCTGTAGCGGGGTTAACTGCTCTACCATCGCGGCCAGGGTTTCATCCGGCAACGGATAGCCATACTGATTGGTGTCTTCCTGACTGATTTCGATCACCATGATGCGTGAGTCAATCGGTTCTATCGGGCGCTGCTGCACCAGTCGATCGTAGGCGGCTAGTTCCAACGGTTCTAAAACCCCCAGGGCCCGCATGGCCAACACCAGTGCCCCCACTCCAATGCTCGCCAGGGCCTGCCTCCACCCGTTGGCCCGTCCGAGGGGACGGGGCAGGGCACGATGGAGACACAGATCTGGCCAGCGCAGGGGCGGAGCCGCTGGATTTTGCCACACCACCGGTAGCCAGGTCGCACAGGGCAGCTCGCCCTCGACCCCTTCGAGCCGCTGTCGGGCCTCTCTGACCGCCAGGTGAAACGTCGCCCCCGCCGAAAAGGCATTGAGGAAATCACCCAAAAACTGATGGGCCACCCGGTCGGGGACGGGTTCTCGCATCACGATCACATAGGGAATCTGTAGGTCAGAAAGCTGCTGGGCAAGCCCCAACCCATCACAGGAATTAAAGATGGCAATTTTGAGACCATTTGCGATCGCTTGACTCAACGCATTCTTAAGCTGGGGAATGGTTAGACTTTCGTGCGCGTTGAGGTAGATGCGCCCCTGATCGCCATCGGTTTGACTATGACCCGCAAAGAAAAAAATATCCCACCCGGCAGTCTGCCACAGCTGCTCGTTAAGCACCTGGCGAGAAGGCGACTCCAAAGTCATCAGCTCCGCTTTCGGGAGCTGTCTGAGCAATTCAAAATCAGTCTGGGTGTTGATCTCCTGACTGGCCCCCAACACTGCCAAGATCCTGGCCCGGTTAGCGGCTGTCTTGACAAGCGATAGCTCACGCCAGGCTTCGCCACTGAGGGTGGGCTCGGCCCTGGGGTAATCTTCAAAAAAACGCCACAGATGCCAGGGCAGCTTTCGCAGCGCTGTATCCCAGGTCTCTAAGATGACCTGGATCTCATCCAGCCTGCCCAGCTCAGTACGCAACATTTGCTCAATTGCGCGAAACTCGGCTGACCGCAGCCAGGTATTGAGGTCGGCTTCTAGCTCAGTACAGGTCGTTAAAAATGCATTATCAGAGTACCGAGTGCCTTGATGATGTAATAGCTGGATGCGGAGGGCCTGGTTTTGATGGCGAGTCAGGTAGAGCGATTGCCACTGATGTTGACCAGCGGCGAGGGCGGGCGCGGGGGGCAGACTGCCAGTGACTCGAACAGGATATCGGCTATCTGGCAAAAACAGCTCCGCAACGATGGTCTCAAACCCATTGCGAATACTGCCTTTGCCAAAATGTAAAACGACTTTTTTCATGTCAGCCCGCCGCCCACATCAGCGACTCTCAAATCACAAATTGCTCTGTATGAGTAGCCTGGTCCGCAACCAACTCCAGGTTAAACCGCTCATCGACATTGCCCCTAAAGTAGGGCAGCTGCATAAAGTCATCCTGGGTGTGTGACTCAATCTCAGCAAGCATCTCAGATTGCCCATCCAAAAGGCGCAGACGCAGCCCCTCTGGCAGTACGGCGGCTTGTCTAGCCGGCTGCACCTGAACGCAAATCTGGTAGGTTTGATCGATCATCTGACTCACGGCCACCAGTAAAGCTACTGTGACGCTTTCTGCAGTGACACCCTCCGCAGTGACACCCTCCGCAGTGACACCCTCCGCAGTGACACCCTCCGCAGCACGGTCAGCCATGTCTCCAGGATCACCGTCAGTAGCCCTTTCTAATGTAATCGACTTAAATCGTTTAATTAAGGTTTCATCTCTAAGATGATAAGCACTTCGCAGACGTAGGGCAGGCTGCACGGCTCCTTCAAATAAGCGCTCCACCGGCTGCCAACCTGGCTCAAATTGATGTTGAAACCAACGGCTGAGCCGAGCTATCTTAGGCGTAGATGCGCCTAGCTCGATAATCGGCCCCAATGTCCGGGGTGGGACCCGATGGCCTGCGGAGCTTTCGCCACACACCTGGGCGATGAACTGATGGATAACATATTCTTTAACAATCGGCTGTAGCAGAAACAAAAAGCCATCCGTTGCCTGGGTTGTCTCCAAAAGAGAACGCTGGATCAGCGACTCTAATGCTTCGAGCATCTCTGTGGTGTTGACCACCAAAGGAATCTCGACCTGCAATGTGGCCAATGAAACCGGCTGATTTTTGCCTGCTAACCAAAAGAGAATATCCCGCTCAAGCTGAGAGACCCGCTCAAAAGAGCGCTTTAGGAGCAAATTGATGCTGCCAAATGCAAAAGACTTTTGGGCCAGAAACGCCTCTACACTGCCGTTAAACAGCTCACGAATCATCTGCGATGCAATCCTCAAAGCGGCTGGGTTACCCTGATAGCAGCGAATCAGATCGGGCCAGCAATCTTGGTCAGTGAGCTGCTCAGCCTCTAAGATGGCGACGGCGGCGGTCTCCGAAAACGCCTTCAAATGGAGGGTCCTCACAGACGAACTCTGGCCGCTAAGCCGGACAATTTCAGGTGGATTTTCTAACCCTGTGATCACAAGACAACTCCGATGGGGCAGCTCACCCACCCGTCGCAAGAGTTGACCATAATTTTCATAGCCTGAGCAATAGTGCCCTGCCAGCTGCCCTGGCTGCAAAATCGACTCAACGGCATCCATTACAATCAGGCAGGCGCGCTGACTCAGCACCTCTAGAAAATCAGAAACGGGATCGGCCATGGGAGCCTGGGCATTTGGGCCTGCAATACTCTCAACTAGCTGGTTGAGGGGCGGGATGCTGGACTGCCAAATTACCTGCTCAAACTGATTGCCGATGCTCTCTACCAGGTGACGGGCCAAGACCGTTTTGCCCGCCCCGCTGAGACCATAAATGCTCAACAATCGGCACCGGTCTTTTAAAATCCACTGCCTTAAGGTTGCGAGACCTTCGGGATACCCCTCTAACGCCCAGTCAGTCTGCAAGCCTGGGGTCGTTAATACTGGAGTTGACGATAGGGCGGCTGAGACAGGTGTATCTAGCTGGGTCAATATAGAATTTTTGCCAGCCACCTCATCCAACACAATCCGAAAGTTGGTTTTACCCACTGAGATCCCCAATGCATCTGATAGAAATTTCCACAGTTTTGGGGCAACATCTCTCATTAAATAGTTAGTACTATATTCAGAGGCATGGGCAATTTGCTCATAGGTTAACCCATTCCAAGTGCCCTCCAAGATAGCGATCTCAGGATTTCTCAGTGACCGTCCCATATTAGATATGACTATCTCATTAACCAGCTCAAGCGCTTCGCCAAAATCCACAGTGTGTGACCTTAAATAAACTTTCTACTCGGCTCTTTAAAGACGTCACCGATTTGTAACTCGGGAAATGGGCCTCAAAAGGTAAGCACTCTGCCTTTACCTTTAACATCAATCCCGGCAAAGTAGGTTACCTACGAAATATTTATCATAGATAAATAATGATTAATCGACACCTCCCAGCTTCGCTGCATCATTTGAGCCATGCTCTAAACGACAGCAGCGTAGTTTTACCATACACACCCAAGCAATGAGGAAACCTCTTAGAGATGCTCGTTTGGAGGTTGTATTTGCTGGGTGGCAAATACATCAATCAGTTTGACCAGTGTTTGATAGTCCTGATTAATCTGCGTCACCAGCTCTTGCATAAGCGCTAAAGATTGCAGATTGTTCCCAATCCGATCTTCTAGTAAACGACAGCGTTGTAGAAAGTCTTTGGGTATGATGATTTCGTCCTCTCTGGCCCCCACAAATTGTGTTGAATCT
Source organism: Cyanobacteria bacterium P01_D01_bin.44 (assembly GCA_039200855.1). GTDB lineage: Bacteria > Cyanobacteriota > Cyanobacteriia > Phormidesmidales > Phormidesmidaceae > SIO4C1. Next base: position 5,702 of record JBCCRZ010000124.1, read on the forward strand.
ATCAAATACTTTTGACTCATTGATATAAACCGATAGTAGACCGCATTGATTGAACCTCTGATTGATTGAACTTCGATGATTTAACACCCTAAAAATGTAGAGCACCCTGATGAGCAGATAAACTTAGCCTACATTCCTAAACTACATAGCTAAAAACGCTGCTATCGTTGAGGCTGAGCCCTGACTTGACGTCTTTGACAACCCCAATCAGATCGTTGCCGTCGTTTAGGATGATTGCAGTCCCTTTAGGCACACCGGCAACATCGGACCCTAGGGTGTAGTCTCCTGCCTGACCATGGAGTTGGATCTTGTCTCCCTCCTTAAACTCAAAGTCGTCGATCAGGCCATAGTCGTCAGCACCATTGCCTTTATAAAACGCAGACGATTTGTTGCCCAGGACAAACAGATCAGACTGGTCTTCTCCTTTCATCTTGTCAATCTCGCCCAGGCCAGCCAGGGCACTGCCTTCGTCGACTCCGATTAGGGTATCAAAGCCTTTGCCACCCTTAACCTCGTCATTGCCCGCCCCCCCGTGAAGGACATCATCTCCATCTTTACCTTCGACCTTGTCATCACCGCCCATGCCGTGGAGCTCGTCATTGCCTTTTTCGCCTTTGATTTTGTCTTCACCGGCTCCGCCAAAGTAGATGTCGTTGCCGTCAGTGCCTTTGTAGTCTTTGCCCTTAGCGTCTGCACCACCTCCGAGATAGTCCTCGAGCCCCGTCACTGAGCCATTGGTAATCGCCTTGCCTAAGGCATCTGTAAAGGTGCCAGACTCTCTGGGGTCAAAATACTCGGCCAGGCCAGAGACAATATCGCCATAGTCGGCAAAGTTAAAGCCGGTGATGATTTTGTTGTCACCGCTGGGCAAGAACTCGTCTGTTACAAACTGGTTGGATATATCTGTGACGTCAATATCAACGCCCTCTGCAGTAATAAATCCATCTTTATCGTCACCGATAAACTTCTCCAGTTTGCCTTTCTCTGCGCTGAATCGAGCAATCCAAGAGTCAATGGCATCTCCATTGTTGGTAGCCCCATTGCCATTCCCCAGAGAGCCTTCAGTAAAACCAGTGACAATCACCTGGCCATTCTCAACGGCAATCCCTGTAGGGTAATCGGTTTGCTCCTTAGTGCCAAACTGTTGAATCCACTGTTCGTTGCCATTGCTGTCAAGTTTGGCGACCCAGGCGTTGAAACCTTCTTCGTCGGATTTGCCTTTGCCTAGCTTATCGTTGGTGTAGCCAATCAAATAGACATTGTCCTGATCATCAATGGCGATATCCGATAGGTAGGTGCCATCGTCTCCTTCTGAGCCAATTTGCTTAGTAAATAGCTGGTTGCCATCAGGGTCAAATTTACTCACCCAAACATCGTAGGAGTCAGAATCAGGGTTGGCTTTCTCGCCCAGTTCGCCGTTTGTCCAGCCGGTGGCGTAAATATTGCCCTGGCTGTCGGTTTCGACCGCCCAACCAAACTCTAACCCTTCATCACGGCTACCAAACTGTTGCACCCACTGGACCTGCCCGGTGGGATCGACCTTAGAAAGCCAGGCGTCATACTTCAGCAGCAATCGGGAGGGATCAGCTTCTTTAACCAGGCCCTGGGTCCAACCGACCTGGTAAGTGTTGCCCGCCGCATCCACAGCCAGGTCGTAATTTTCATCAAAGAAGGGGGTGATGACAAATGGGGCCCCTGCCTGGAGATCGCGGATTTGGGTGATCCAATTTTGATTGCCATTGAAGCCGTTGATCTTGGTGACCCAAGAATCATCCTCAACCGGGAAATCTAGAATGGTTTGTCCAGTGGCGGGGTTGACCTTGACGTTGTCATTGATGGCCAGACCCGAGACATAAACGCTGTTGCCCTGGACTTCTAAACCAAAGGCGGTGTTTGAAAAAGTAGCTCGCCCAATTTGCGCACCTGCATTAAACTGGGTACCCCAAATTTGATTCCCATTGGGATCGAACTTGGCGACCCAGGCATCCTGTGAACTGGCCTGCTTAGGCCCCACAAAGCTACCACCGGTCGAGCCAGCAATGTAAAAGTTGCCCACATCATCGGTGGTAATTTCGTTAGCAGTGTCGCTGGCAGCAGAGCCGAACTGCTTAATCCAGAGTTGATTGCCGTTGGCATTGTATTTGGCCACCCAAACATCGCCCAGACCTTGATTAGGGCCACCTAGAGCCCCGCTGGTGGTGCCTGTCACATAAATGTTGCCAAACTTATCGATGGCCGTGTCTTGGCTAATATCGTTCCCAGGGGTGCCCAATTGCAGGATTTCTTTTTCTTGGGCCTTATCCTTGAGCTTGTCACCTACAAATTCGAAGCCTTTGTCCTTGATCTCAAAGTCCTTAGCCTCAATATCTTGGTCGGGGGTCGAGATGATATAGGTGACTAAATCGGGTACCCCACTCCCTACGTAGAAAACAGCCTCACCCGAAAAGGGCTGACTTGAACCTTCGACTTCTAAATCGTTAACTTCGAGGACGACATAGTCCTTTTTGTCTCCAAACAGTTGGATGGTATCTTGCCCGGTGTTGAAGTCGTAGTCATAGATAACGGCAAACTCATTGAACCCCAGAAAATTGGTGGTGAGTAGGCTGACAGGATTATCTGCGGTGTAGTAAGGCCGACTCTCATCCCCGAGGATAAATCGGTCACTGCCCACTGAGGGAATATTTTTGTCGAGGATACCTAGGGGATTGCCCCCGGTGATACCTAAAATAATCTCAAACTCATCCGCTGAGTTGTCAAACAGGTCGCCAAACAAAAAGTCAACATTGATCTCTGGGTAATCGATGCCTGGGTCAAACCCGTAGATCAGATCACTCCCTGCTCGAGCAAAAATCCCTTCAAACTCTGCGGTGGAAGACCCGCCGACCAAGTCACTGGCCGGGGTCAATAAGGAAACGTCAAACTCGTCCATTTTCAGGTCTCCTAAAATCTCTAAAAAGCGGTTCAATGTAGTGCGATCGCATACTCAAAAAGCGCTGGGGAATGTCATTGAGGCCCAGCGCCTTTCGCAATCTGCCGTCGTTTAAACGAATGCCTGATTCCTTGGCACAAGATATGCCACCTGAAATTTAAAGCAGCTGCCCTTCGGTGCAAAGTTAACGCCAAAGGACCCTAGCCGGGCAACCCCCGCTAGATATGTCCCATTTGAAATCAGTGTCTCACCTCACATAAATTAGGGCAATACTTTATGCATAAAATATACATAAAGTATGTTAAGCTCTTTGTGAAGGGATTTGATGGAATGCCCTAAAAGCTTTTCGCATTCAAGCTTATAGAGGTGAAGCCAGGATGATAAAAGTGAGGCAAATCAAGGCGTTGCCGACGGGAATAAAAAAATTATCGGTGCCTCGGGGGGCAGCTAGCTCTACGATCGTGGTGACGGTTGCGATCGCAAAGCATAATCCCCACCACGCCAGTGGCAACCCCTGTATAGCCACAAGCAGCAGGAGGGGAATCAGGCTCCCAGAGAAAACCGAGGCAGTCCCCATTAGCGACTTGCGATTGATTTGGCCAATCCCCCAGACCCTAAGTTTTTGCTTGCCCCAGATGGTGCCAATCATTTCGCCCAGGGCATCGCCAATAGTCAGCGGTAAAAATACAAAAAATGAAAAGATGGCCAGGCCGTCTTGATTTATCACGTGTTGTCGAGCAAAGACATCAATCAGCGCCAGCGGCAGCAGGTTTAAAAAAGAAAGGCGAGCCACAAAGAGATTTTTGCGACCTAAATGACCATCGCGGATGCGGCTTGAAGCCCCATAAAGGAGACCTGCTAGGCCAAACAATTTGTTTGAAGAATAACTGATGCCACTCAAAATTACCATTGAAATCTGATAAATCAGGGTGGCTTGCAAAGCGATGTGGGTATCTTTGATGAGCAGATTTAAGATTAAAAGCTGCCAAACCCCCGCCGTAATGTGCAACAGCTTTCGAGAAAGGCCATCCACCACTCTCAAGTTGCGATCGCCATATTGATAGATAAAGTAGTCTAAATCAAAATTTCGTTTTCGATTGGAAAAAATCAGCTGTCTTTCATTGCTAGGCATGCCGAGTCGTTGCAACATTCGCCACTTAAAGACAGCAAAGATGGGATACAGCAGCAGCAGATCTAGCCCGAAAACAAAACAGTACACCAGATAGCCATGGTCAGCAATAAAACTAGACATGGTGAAATATGGGTTGCAACAATATGGATTCACCTTTTCGTAAAGACGAGTCTTGCTTTTGTAAAAAATGGTGCTGAGAATTCGCGACCAGGGACAATCAATCTCTATCGCGGCAGGACACTAATGACGGTTTTTAGGGGATTTTTCTGGTTAGCTGTCCCCGAACAATCTCATACTTAGAAAAGTGAATATGTGAAATGACTTTTAAAATACAAAGATTGTTCCCCAAATGCATTTTAAAATGCAAATATAAGGGGCTTTAAAATACGAAGAAATTTCTCTGCCCCATGGAGCAGAGAAAAGGGTAATTGAGAAAGGCAATCAGGATATGAGCTAAGGGTGATCTAGCGCGATGCCTTGAGTGCAGTGGGCGACGCAACCCAGAGAATCAGAGCTGCCCCGACCAGTAAGACCAGACCCCCCACCATTGCAGCCAGGTGTAACCCTGACACAAATGAGATTTGAATCGCGTGTTGAAGTGCTTCTGCAGGAATATTCGCAGGGAGTGATTGGGTCACCTCGGCCAGATCAATCTCAGCCATATTGTGGAGAGCCTTGGCAACAATTTTATCTTGCAGCTCAGGCGACAACTCCCAAGCAGATAGTTTTTGACTCAGCATGGATGCTAACCGCTGGGTGAGCAGGGTGCCCTGAAGCGCTATCCCCAAAACACCGCCTAATCGAGTTGTGGTGTTGAGAATGGCGGCGGTAATGCCCGCTTGTGAGGCTGGGGTCACGGCCATTGCAGCAGATGCCAGGGGAGACAGGGTTAAGCCCCCACCAAATCCTGATAGCATAAGCTTCCAGGCGATCTGACTATACTCAGCGTCAGGGCGAATATGGACAAACGATAAGGTGGCAGCCCCCGCCAAAATCAACCCCACTGCGATGGTAAAGCGTAATCCCAGCCGGGCCGCCAACCATCCCGATAGCAAAGAGGCCAACACAAAGGCCGCGTTTAAAGGTAAAAAGCGCATCCCGGCTTCGGACGCTGAGTAGCCCTGGACCTGCTGCAAAAATAAGCTGAAGATAAATAGGGAACTGACCAGGGTAAAAAACAGCAGCGTGTTGACAATGCTTACCACTGAGAAGGTGACATCTCTAAAGAGATTGAGGGGCAACATGGGATGACGAACGCGCGACTCTACCCCCAGAAAAGCCACTAAACTCAGCCCGGCAATCGCCATTAGCCAGAGGGATTGTTCGCCTCCTTCGGTCAGAGCAGAGGCCAGGGAGGCTAATAAAACAATGCTCAAAGCCATCCCCAACAGATCTAATCGTTGCCGGGTGGGTTGGGTGCTCAAGTGAACAAATCGCAACGTCAGCCCAAAGGTCACCAGGCCCAGGGGCAGATTGAGCAAAAACACGCTTTGCCACCCTAGGGTATCAACCAGCACTCCACCCAATACAGGGCCAGCCAGCAGGGCTAGCCCTGAAACGGCGGTCCAAAACCCGATGGCTTTGGCCTGTTCTTTAGGCTCGGGAAACATCTCTGCCACAATTGCCAGTGACCCTGGGATCAGGGCTGCTGCTCCGATGCCTTGTAAGATACGCCCGCCGATCAACATGGGCAGATTAACGGCGATCCCCGACAGTAGGGAGGCCACGGTGAACAGGATCAAGCCCACTAAAAAGACCCGCTTGCGTCCGTAGATATCGCCCAGCCTGCCGCTGGGGAGCACCAAACAAACGATAGGGAGGATATAAGCATTTAAGATCCACTGCAGGCCAGAGACAGGGGCTGCAAAGTCAATCTGGATCTGGGGCAGGGCTACATTCATCACCGTATCGTCGAGGGTGGCCATAAATAGGGCCAAACACATGGCTGCTA
>JBCCRZ010000125.1:0-11705 GCA_039200855.1 Cyanobacteria bacterium P01_D01_bin.44
GAATGGCGGCCAGGGGCGTGCGCAGCTCGTGGGCGGCATCGGCAGTGAACTGCTTGATCTGACTATAGGACTGATAGATGGGTTGCATTGCCAGGGCCGCTAGCCACCAGCTTGCGGCTGCCACCATTGCCATCGCCAACAGCAGGCCAAGCAAAAGGCTCCATCGTACCCCGGTCAGGTATTGGTCAAAGTCTCGAAACGAACGTCCCACCAGCAGATAGGCCCACAGGTCTGAGTTGTCACGGGCCTGGCTGGGAGAGTTTGGAGGATGGGTATGCAGCGCGATCGCAACCTGATGGTAAAGCTGCCCCTGCTCATCTCGTAAAGACTGCCAGACAGGAGCGGGGGCCGTCACCGGCAGGCCCTCAGGGCGTAATCCTGCGGTTGCTAAGAGATCGCCAGCCGGGTCTATAATCCGGATGTAGTAGTCTTGTTGGTAGGTACTTTGCAAGCGATGCGGTGGGCCATTGATTGAGGCCAAACATGACGCATCCGACACACATAAATCAGGCAGTAACTGAGGGGGCACCTGATTGAGCTGAGCTGGGCCAGATAAGGTTGCCTCCAGGGCATCATGGAGAGCATTCGCTACGGACTGAATTTCCCGATCGACCGTCACCTCATGGGCATGGGCAATGGCACGGTACACCCCCAGCCCCAACAGCGCTAAAATTATGCCCATGACTCCGGCATACCAGGTAGCCAACCGCAACCGTGATCGGCGAAAGAGCTGGTTTTGAGGTTGATTAGGGAGTCTATTTTGACGCTTTGAAGCGGTATCCCATGCCATACACCGTTTCGATCAGATAATCGTACTGTCCTAGCTTACGCCGCAATAACCGGATTTGAGCTGCCACCACATTGCTGTTGGGTTCGGCTCCCATTTCCCAAAGCTGATTGAGCACCTGATCGCGGGTGAAAATTTGGTTGGGGTGCTCCATAAAATGTTGCAGCAGTTGAAACTCTTTTTGGGTGAGTTCGACGGGTTGCTCTGAGGGGTTGCCTTTATGGAGAAAGGCGACTCTGCGATCGCAGTCTAGCGTCAGTGGCCCCACCTGGAGCTGGGCAGGCTTAATATCAGGCGATCGCCGTCGCAGTGCCCGCAGTCGAGCCAGCAACTCAGCCATGCTAAAAGGCTTGACCAGATAGTCATCGGCCCCCGCATCTAGCCCAGTAATCCGATCTTCCACTTGATCCCTGGCAGTGAGGATGAGCACAGGCAGGGAATGATGGTGCGATCTTAACCACTGACAGAGCGCAATTCCTGACATCCCTGGCAGCATCCAGTCAAATACCCCCAAGGTGTAAAGGGTCAAATCATGCTCGAGATAGTTTAGCGCCTCATTCCCCGACTGTACCCAGTCCACCACATACGCCTCTTGGGTCAGGGTGCGCTTAATGGCTCTGCCTAGATCAGGTTCGTCTTCTACCAACAGGATACGCATAGCGTGCACAGACAACTCACATAGTCAAAGGTACAAGAATCCAGCACAGATCTTCAGTGGGATAAGGGAAAGCAAGAAATTAGGTTAGCAAAGATTATCAAGCCCCTTGACTTTCCAGTGAACTGTAGATTTTAAGATGAGCCTATGTAAATTCACAACAGTTTTCCACCCAATTTACTCCCTAAGAACGCTTCCCCAACCTGCTCTCCCAAATTGCTTTGATGAGGTGATCCCATGACCACAACAAATCTATTTAAAGAAGCGGTTCCTACTGAATCTCCAGTGAAGCTGTACCGCATGTCTAACGCTGACCACGAATGCCCTTGGGGGCTGCGCGCTGTTAATTTGCTCAATGAAAAAGGGATTAAGTTTGAGGACGTACGACTAACCTCCCACGACGAAGTCGCTGCCTTCAAGGCCCAACATGATGTTGCTACAACGCCCCAAATCTTCTTGGGTGACGAGCGCATCGGCGGCTACACCGACCTGGCAGCTTACTTGCAGGTGGAAGCCGAAACCGCTGACTATTCCTACACCCCCGTTGTAGCCCTATTCTCCACCGCTGGCCTGATGGCACTGGCAACTTCCCTGGGGATTACGGGTTTTATGGGCATTTCCCTCTCCATGCTGGCGTCCTTGAAGCTAATGGATATCGACTCGTTTGCCCAAAGTTTTGAGAAGTATGATTTGATTACCCACCGATTTAAACCCTATGGCAAGGCATATCCTTTTGCAGAACTGATCATTGGTCTGGGCTTCCTCTCTGGTATTGCGCCTCTGGCAACGGGGATGGGTTCCCTGCTGGTGGGGGTGAGCGGGGCAGTCTCCGTGTTCAAAGCCGTCTACATCGATAAAATGGCCCTCAACTGCGCCTGTGTCGGGGGCAGTTCTAAAGCACCGTTAGGCGTCGTCAGCTTTGCCGAAAATGCGATCATGGCCCTGATGGGGGCAACGCTAATCTTCTCAACGCTCAGTGCCCGTAGGGTGGAGCCTCAGGCAATACACCCTGCTCAGCCAACGGCTGTCATACAGCTTCAAGAGACTGAATAGCTGACCATTTCACTCCCATTTCATAATTGCTTGCCATAATCCCATATTGGTTGATCTTTGGATTAAGGTAGATTGACTCCGCATTCTTAGTTTGGAGGTATCGATGAATCGCCGTTTGTTTACATTAAACATGCTGTCAGTAGGGCTGATTACAACCGGCATTTTGCTGACGGGGTGTACCGTGGCGCAAGGTCCCAGCATTGAAACGGGGGCAGATACCGCCAGGCAGATTGCCACAGCCCACAAACTCACGGTTTTCCGCAGCCCCACTTGCGGATGCTGTGGTCTGTGGATCGAGCATATGCAAGCGGCAGGTTTTCAGGTAAAAGATGAAATCACCGAAGATATGGTGGCCATTAAGCAGCAATACGACGTGCCAACAAGTCTGTCCTCCTGTCACACCACAATTGTTGACGGTTATGTTGTTGAAGGCCATATCCCCGCTGAGGATGTACAGCATTTGCTGACTGAGAAACCTGATGTCGCTGGCATTGCCGTGCCGGGTATGCCCATCGGCTCCCCCGGCATGGAATCAGGGGATTACGTCGAACCCTACACAGTTTTCTCTTTTCTAGAAGATGGCACCACAGCAGCCTTTGCTAACCACTCCTAACATTAAAATCACCCTTCAGAGAGCCACTGACGGATCTCAAGCCGTTCAACATCAGATAACTCTGATTCATCTTTTACTGTGACATATAACGTATGTGGCTCACCTTTTTCGATATCCCAGAGATCTATAGTCGTGATTTCACAGTGCTCAAAATCTAATTCAACGTGATCTTCAAACCCTGATCCGCTTAGTTGTATGCTCGTTGGAAGAACGTCCCAGTAGCCTTTCAGAACATGGTCATCCAACACAACATCGTCTAAATACTGACCATCACAAGCTAGCCAGTTATCAACACTGCCATCTTTTGTACGGGTAGTATAGCTATATCTATAACTGTTTCTGGCGACAATAAGTCTTGCCATAGTGTGATCCTTTAAGGGATATTTGATTACATCGACAGTACTCAAAGCTCATCTAAAAGTGGCCCCAGAGCTTAAACAATATGATTGATCTTTGACTAGAAATGAGACCACTTAAACAGCTTTAGTAGAACACTCTCAGCGTGGTGATAGGCTGATAAGGCGATTTTTTCTGGGCCTGGATCGCCCGCTTAATCTTTTCATATTCGTCTCTTGAAACGCTAGTTTTCTTATTAGTAGGATATCGCCAAATCCCTACTGGAAAATCACTCCGGATCGGATTCGACAACATTATACAGATCTCATTGCTCATGACTGTAATTGGGCCAAATGGCTTAGGCAACTATACTTAAATCTATATTACTAGCCTGAAGATCTGTTTCTGGAAAAATCATGTTAATGTGTCTTTAAAATATATTCTCTTAGGTTAAACCTGAGTAAATTTCAATTTAACGAGATTTTTGACAGCTAAGTTGCATTTTTATATCGAAATATAAATGAAAATGATAGATTTTTTGCACATAATTCGGCCCTGATGGCTCACAACCGGGCTCAGGAAATAAGCCAAATAGCTTAAGTAATTATACTTAAAATTCAAGGTATTAAGTTCAAAGATCTGTTCTTAGAAAAAGTAAGTTAATCTATAAAACTTAATGGGGGAAATTCTGTATTGTGAGTACAATATGGTGATATTAAATCAAAACAGCATTCTTTTAGAATTCTCTTGTCAGTATTCTTTCAGTCTTAGAAGGCTTGATATGTTAAATCTTGTTTAGGGCAGGGGCATGGAATCAGATCTCAGTGACCAATCTTTGGTAGAGTTATGGGCTAAAAAATATGTAAAAAAACTTGCGGTTAATTCTGAAGCCCAATCCGATGTGCTCCAGGGAAGGGGGCAGACTGCTCAGAAGTTGACGGAACTCCTGAGGTTTTGCAGTTCGCGTGCCTGGGCCAAAACCGAAGGTCTACTATTCAAAGAAATCAAAAAACATCAGATTGCGGCAGATCTGATTGATCCTTGGAAAATTGCTGAAGACTCGAGATTGTTGTTTGAAAAAGCCATTGAAAGCTATCAGGAGAAGCTCTCCCCTGAGCAATTCTCCGTAGTCATCGCCCGACAATGCGGCCAAGTTCGGCAATACTATGGCGCTACTGATCCTCGGATTTTAGGCTTCTTGAGCATGCAGTTCCATTACACAGGGCAATTTCTATTGGATGATCTAGCCCCCATCGAGCGAGGTGCAGTGGTTGACTATTTTAAGGTGATGGATGATCACTTATATATGCCGCTGCAGCGCGCCTACGAGGCAGCGGCTCAACTACCGTATGGTTCAGCAACTTTGAGTGCAGTTCAACAGCTATTACCCCTGTCAACACAGATTGCTGAGTTTATTTGCTTGGAAGTAGCCGAACACAACGCTGATCACCGTTGTCACACTGGGCCTTTGCGCGATCCGAGGGTAAAAATCTCGAGTTTGCGGGATACTGAAATGTTTCAGATTTATCTGTGCCTCGCTGTGATGGAAAACAGTCTTGAAGCCGTTCAACAAGAATTGTTTCCCCTATGTGTCATGCTATATCCCCCCCTGAACGTGCGTTGGGATCTGGTACGTCAGTTAATTGATTTGCTCGCCCGAGAGATCGAGCAGCGGTTATCGTCAGCCAGTAACGAGGTCTTTGCTCCCTATCTCCAGACATTTCAAAAAATGTTTTCCGAGGATATTTTTCCACAAGATAACCCAATTTGGAGCCACCATCCTGACGCGATCCGCTTTATGGATGTGGCTCGCAATATTCTTAAGGAATATGCCTCGTAGAATTGAGGACACTGCAGTAGCTGCCAACTCCAGGGATCAGGATCGTATTTCATTTCCATTTCATCTTTATATGTAAGGCTAGCCATGAACCGGTTTGAAAAAGCATGGTGGCAAAGGAGAGCCTGCGCCTACTGCTAAGCTGACGGTGGCTAGTATATTAGGCTAAAGACTGAACACACATCTGGATTTTGGAGCTCAGACCCATGGCCCATTGGACACCCCAGTATCGGATAGCCCTGATGGGTGGGATGCTATCTTATGGTGCTCAACTGCTCATACGACAAGATGCTGAGGCTCACACAAATCACGACCATACGAAAAGAGATGACCAGGCAGACCCAGCTGCTGCCGGTGAGCAGCCAACATCGGCCTCCGACGCATCTGCCATTGAGGAACCTGCTGTGAGCCCTAACAAGGCTGATTCAGATGCTTTGCCGTCATCTGATGTGCAAATGGAGGCTCCAGCGGAAACCGCTATTCAGGAAGTCCCAGCGACTCAGGCGTCTCCCTCAACGGCTGCATCCCAAGCCTTATTTTTGGATGGCTTTTCTATTGGTTTAGGAGAATCTCTACTGGGACTGATGATTGCTGGCCCATTACTGCTGCGATCTTTGAGAAAATGGCTCCAGTCCTGATGCCAAAGCAGCCTTCCTGAGCTATGAACATCAATCGCACCCGTCTACGTCAGCTGCATAGAGCTTTGGTTCCCTTTATGGTGATGCCTTTGCTATTAACACTGACGACCGGCATGTTATTTCAATTCGCGGTGATTAGCGATCGCACCGATAGTTTTCTCTGGCTGCTCGATTTGCATCGCGGCAAGTTTGGTCAAATCAATCTAGAGTTTGTCTATCCCATTCTGAATGCGCTAGGGCTGTTGACGCTGGTTCTCACCGGGTTGATCCTGTGGCTACAAATGCCGGGGCAAAGACGTCAGGGCAATTAGTAAGCGCGCTATTTCCTACCTCCAAGTACCAAATAATCAATGTTTCACCGTTTTGAGATTTGTAACAAACTTGGGCAAGTCTCAACTCTCTAGCCTGCTGGAGTCTTTAGCCTGGAGATATGAGTTCAATCAAACGACGAGAATTTCTCACACTGAGCCTGGGGGCAACGACAGCTGTCCTATTCTCCCAATGCAGTCGCAGGCCAGCCCCAGTGAGCCCGGCTAAGGCGGTCTCTTTGCCAACGCTGCACACCAGTCAGGCAGGGTTGTTATCGCTAGATTTAACTGCTAGCTACCAGGCCGTTAACCTGGGCAATCGACAAGCTTTTTTGTTGGCCTACAATGGCCAGGTGCCAGGGCCACGACTTGAGGCTAATCCAGGGGATACGGTTCGTCTGCGCTTCACCAATCAGCTTTCTCAGCCTACCAATCTTCACTATCACGGATTGCACATCCCCCCCACGGGCTCAGGGGATAACGTCTTTTTAGACATTCCGCCGGGGGAGACAGCTGTCTATGAATTCACCCTTCCTGCGAATCACCCCGCTGGGACGTTTTGGTATCATCCCCACCGGCATGGATTAGTGGCCGAGCAGCTCTTTGGCGGGTTAGCAGGGCTGTTTGTGATTCGTGGTGAGCTGGATGAGATTCCCGAGATTAAAGCGGCTAAAGAAGAGTTTCTCGTCCTCAAAGACTTTGCCCTCGATCAGGAGGGCTACCTTGTGCCACCTGGTCATGAAGCTCAGATGACGGGGCGAGTGGGTGGGCTGCTTACCACCAGCGGTCAAATCAATCCAACTCTGACTCTGCCCGCAAACGGGCTGCTCCGGTTGCGGCTGCTCAACGCATCGTCGTCGCGGTTCTTTAGATTGTCTTTAGAAGATCATCCCCTTGATCTCATCGCGACAGATGGGGGTGCGATCGCACAGCCCGTCAAACTCTCTGAACTGTTCCTGGCTCCGGGGGAGCGAGCAGAGGTCCTGGTCAAAGGCGATCGCGAACCGGGGCAATATCGGCTGCTCAATCAACCTTTTAATCCGGCCCAGGGGATGATGGGTCGTGGGATGATGGGCGGTGGCAGAATGGGTGGCGGCATGATGGGGCCTTCTAACCCCCCTACCCGCACCGAAACCGTGGCGACGATTGCCTACCAGGGAGCTACTGAGGATATTCCGTTACCACAACAACTCATTGCGGTTGAGCCTTTACCCGAGCCCCAAACCACTCGCAGATTTGAGCTAAACCACGGCATGGGTGGGGGGCACGGCATGGGTAGGGGGCGCGGCATGGTATTTCTGATCAACGGTCAGACCTTTGAGCCCAATCAGATCAACACCCAGGTCAAGCTAGGGACCGTAGAGGATTGGGACATTATCAATACGGGGACGATGGCCCATCCCTTTCATGTGCATGTGAATAAGTTTCAGATCGTGGCTCGTAACGGTCAGCCACCGCCCTATGCCGCCTGGAGAGATGTGGCAATGGTCGCACCTGGGGAGCACGTCAGGATACGTATGCGCTTCCAAGACTACACCGGCAAGACTGTTTATCACTGTCACGTCTTAGACCACGAAGACTTAGGTATGATGGGGATCTTAGAGATTCAGGCTTAGCGAACACGTGTGCTCATCATAACACAGGTTAAATTTGCTCGCTCAGGCACTGTCCTCTTACGCTATCGGTAAGGACCTGGAGGGAATCGATATGCTCAGTGTCATAACCAGTCTGGCGGGGTTGCTTTTAGTCGGACTGCTGTTGGGCGGGCTCTATTTTGGCGGTCTGTGGATGACCCTACGCCGTGTGCCTCGATGGCGTCATCCGTTTTTGGGGGTGGGTGTCAGCGTAGTGCTGCGACTGACTATGTTATTTGGCCTGGGCGGCTTGCTGCTGCGATATCCGATTGCTTCGCCCTTACCCACCATCTTGATCATGGGGCTTGGGGTATGGCTGAGCCGACTGCTACTGATCACCCTGCTGCTGAGAACAGTAGAAAATCGCGTCGCTGCTCACTCTGCCATCTCAACTTGAGAATGAATCGTGAGAATGAGTCCTGGGAACAATCACGGCAACCACTGAAACGCCTTTGCAAAAGCCTCACAACATCCTCATGTTTTTATCCTAAGGTTCAAAATTGCCCCATTATCTTTAAGGGGGCATTGGGTTTTAGGTTTTAGGCATCAATCTAAGCAGCCCTATCCTCTATTCCCTATCACCCAAAACCTAAAACCTATCCCCTCTTCTCCTGATGGATCCCTCTTCCTCGCTGACCCCTGACCTGATCCCCATTCATCTTGGGCCGTTTACCGTAAGTGCCACGATCTTTTTTACCTGGCTAATCATGCTATGGCTAGTTTTAGGGGCCTGGTGGATAACGCGCAAGCTGTCGGCATCCACTCACCTCAGTCGAGGGCAAAACCTGTTAGAAGTTTTGGTTTTAGGGATTTCCCGTCAGATAGAAGAGATCAGTGAACAGCCTGCCGAACCCTTTTTACCCTTTATCGGGACGCTGTTTATTTTTATTGCCGTTTCCAATGTGCTGACGATTTTGCCAGGATATCAGCCCCCCACCGGGTCGCTCTCAACCACCGCAGCCCTGGCCATCTGCGTATTTTTGGCGGTTCCTATTTACGGCATTAAGCAACAGGGGCTGATCGGCTATCTCAAAGGCTACCTGCAGCCTAACCCCATCATGCTGCCCTTTAATATCATTGGCGAGTTGTCTCGGACGATTTCGCTGGCGGTGCGATTGTTTGGCAATGTCATGAGCGGTACGATGATCGTGGGTATTTTGTTGTCGGTTGCCCCCTTGTTTGCGCCAGCACTGATGCGGGGTTTTGGGCTGTTGACGGGGATGATTCAAGCTTACATTTTTGCGATCTTAGCAATGGTTGCGATCGCAGCCGCCACGCAGGCCCAAAACGGTTTGACTCAAAGCGGCTCAGCTCAAACGGCCCCAGCCCAAACACATCCACTCCAGCCGTCTACCCCCAAGGAGAGAATTCATGGATAACGTGATCTTAATTGGTATGGCCTCTATTGTGATGGCGGGGCTTACCATCGCCGTAGGCTCGATTGCCCCTGCCCTGGGTGAAGGCCGCGCCCTCGCTCAAGCCCTCAGCGCACTGGCCCAACAGCCCGATGAAGCCAATACCATTATGCGCACCCTATTTGTCGGCATGGCCCTGGTAGAGTCCACCGCCATCTACTGTTTTGTGATTACCCTGATTTTGCTCTTTGCCAACCCCTTTTGGGCCTACGTGACCACATCCGCAGGAGGCTAAGATATGCTGCCCCAACCCTGGATTGTCCTGGCTGAGATGATCAATTTTTTAGTGCTGGTAGCCCTGCTGCAGCGGTTTCTCTATAAGCCAATTATGCAGGCTATGGCTCAGCGAGAACAGTCCATTGCCGAGCGATTGCAGTCGGCGGATAACCGAGAAGCCGAGGCCCAGGAAACCGTCGAACAGTATCAGCAATTGCAGCATGACTGGTCTGCCCAAACCAAAACCCGACAGCATCAGATGCATGAACAGCTTGAGGCAGAACGGGCTGACCGCTTAGACCAAATTCGCGCTGAGATAGATACCCAGCGAACGCATTGGTACGAGGCGCTGCATCAGGAACAAACTGTCTGTTTGAATAGTTTGAGGGATTACGCGCGATCGCAACTCATTCAAACCATTAGAGTCGCCCTTCAGGCCCTTGCCAATATGACCCTGGAGCAACAAATGGTAGAGACCTTTCTCCGTCAGCTACCTGACTTAGATCCGTCAGCTCGAGAATCGCTGCAAGCCGCCGTTACCCATCAGCAAGATGCCCCCCATTGGACGATTGGCACCACGTTTCCCCTGGATGAGGCACTTCAAGCCCGGCTAATCGGGGCGGTTCAAGCCCATCTGCTGCCCCAAAGCTCACCCGACGAATTTACCTTTGAAACCCATCCAGAGTACCTTTGTGGCATTGAACTGAGAACTCAAGGCTATAAGCTAGACTGGCATATCGAGCACTATCTCGATAGCCTAGAAACCCAGTTTAGCAAAGCCCTCGAACAAGTTTCAGTCTACTGAACTATCCATGCTCGACACCAATCGCCTACCCCCAGATCAAACCTTTGATCAAACAATAACGCCTGTTACCACCTTGTTCCAGGCGATGCTCAACACATTTGACACAACAGTTTTAGAACAGGCCTCTTTGCACTTAACCCTCGAAGAAGTCGGTACCGTCACCTCGGTGGGGCATGGCGTCGCCCGAGCAACCGGCTTGCCCAATGTCCAGGCCGAAGAATTGGTGCGATTTCCTGGCAATCAAGTTGGCATTGCTTTTAATCTAGAGCCCCAAGAGGTGGGAATTGTCTTACTCAACAACGGCAGTCAGCTGAGTGCTGGATGCAGGGTTAGGCGTACTGGGCGGGTGATGGATACCCCCGTGGGGGAAGGGCTGCTGGGCCGCATCCTGGATGCAACAGGTCAGCCCCTGGATGGCAACGGACTGATTGCCTATGCCGAACGGCGGGCTATTGAGCGACCGGCTCCGGCGATCATGGACCGAGCCCCCGTCAGTGTGCCATTGCAGACGGGTATTAAGGTGATTGATGCCCTGATCCCGGTGGGCCGAGGGCAGCGTGAGCTAATTTTGGGCGATCGCCAAACCGGTAAAACCGCCATTGCCATTGATACCCTCTTAAATCAACGCGATGTTGTCTGTGTCTATTGCGCCATCGGTCAGCGCAGCTCCACCACCGCCAAACTTGTCGCCGAGCTGCGGCAGCGGGGTGCCCTGGAGCGCTGCATTGTGGTCGTCGCAGGTGGCGAATCCACCCCCGGCTTGCAATACATTACCCCCTATGCAGCCACCACCATGGCCGAGTATTTCATGGAGCAGGGCCAGGACGCGCTGATTGTGTATGACGATCTCACCCAGCACGCCCGAGCCTACCGAGAGCTATCGCTGCTGCTGCGGCGTCCCCCAGGGCGTGAAGCCTACCCAGGAGATATCTTTTACCTCCACGCCCGGCTGCTAGAGCGCTCCACCCGGCTACGCCCGGAGCTGGGCGGCGGCTCTCTCACCGCCCTCCCGATTCTCGAAACTGAGGCAGGCAATCTCTCCGGCTACATTCCCACCAATCTGGTCTCTATTACCGATGGTCAAATCTATCTCGCCCCCTCTCTGTTTCAAAAAGGCATCTTCCCCGCCGTAGATGTGGGCACATCGGTCTCGCGGGTCGGCGGCAAAGCTCAACTCCCCGCCTACCGCGCCGTCACTGGCGACCTGCGCCTCACCTATTCTCAATTTCAAGAGTTAGAAACCTTTGCCCGCTTTGGTACCCGATTAGACGAAGCCAGCCAAACCACCCTCGCCCGCGGTCAGCGCATCCGCGAAGTCTTAAAACAACACCAGTATCATGCCGTCCCCGTCACGGCCCAGATCGCCCTCTTGCTCCTGCTCAATGGCGGATGTTTAGACAACTGTCCC
>JBCCRZ010000126.1:0-11696 GCA_039200855.1 Cyanobacteria bacterium P01_D01_bin.44
AGCGGACCTGTCAGCCAGTGACGTGTCAGGCAAACGGGTGCTCATGCGGGCGGACTTCAATGTGCCCCTGGACGATCAGGGCAACATTACGGACGACACGCGGATTCGGGCTGCGCTGCCGACAATTCAAGACCTCACTGGTAAAGGTGCCAAGGTGATTTTGTCAAGCCACTTTGGTCGCCCCAAAGGGAAAGTCGTTGACAGTATGCGCCTGACGCCTGTGGCGAATCGTTTGTCTGAGCTACTGGGTCAAACCGTAGTAAAGTGCGACGATTGCATTGGTGATGCTGTTAAGGCCGCCGTGGATGGGTTGCAAGATGGTCAGGTTGCCTTACTAGAAAACGTTCGCTTTTACGAGGGCGAAACTAGCAATGACCCGGCATTTGCAGAAAAGTTAGCGGCTAACGCCGATCTCTATGTCAATGATGCGTTTGGGACCGCCCACCGGGCCCACGCCTCGACCGAAGGGGTGACTAAGTATCTTAGCCCCGCCGTCAGCGGTTTCTTGATTGAGAAAGAGCTGAAGTACTTGCAGAGCACTATTGATAATCCCCAGCGACCCCTGGCTGCAATTGTCGGCGGTTCTAAGGTGTCGTCAAAAATTGGCGTGATTGAAACGCTGCTTGAGAAGGTCGATAAGCTTTTTATCGGCGGCGGCATGATCTTTACCTTCTACAAGGCTCGCGGCCTCAGTGTCGGTAAGTCCCTGGTCGAAGAAGACAAGCTAGAACTGGCTAAGACCCTGGAAGCCAAAGCCAAGGAAAAAGGCGTTGATTTGCTGTTGCCGACCGATGTGGTCGTGGCCGATAACTTCGCCCCTGATGCCAATGCTCAGACCGTCAGCATCGATAGCATCCCCGATGGCTGGATGGGTCTAGACATCGGTCCTGATTCCATCAAAGTTTTCCAATCCGCCCTGTCTGATTGCAAGAGCGTCATCTGGAATGGCCCCATGGGCGTGTTTGAGTTCGACAAATTTGCAGCGGGGACCGAAGCGATCGCAAATACCCTGGCTGAGCTCACTGGCACTGGCTGCATCACCATCATCGGTGGTGGCGACTCCGTAGCCGCTGTCGAAAAGGTCGGCGTTGCGGAGAAGATGAGCCACATCTCAACCGGCGGTGGCGCTAGCCTCGAACTGCTCGAAGGCAAAACCCTGCCCGGCATTGCCGCCCTCGATGACAAGTAGGGGCTCAGTAACCGCGTCCCTACGGTTGACTGAGTGATTCCAATCCTTTCAAAAATCTCCACCATTGGGTGGGGATTTTTGTTTGTGGGTTAGGCTATGAGGTACAGCCATCATCGCTTTTAGCCTCAATAGGGTCAACCATACTGGGTGAAGTCAGCGATATGGCCAACCCTATCAGCATCACAGGCGGTGATCGGCATGAGCATTTTGCAAATCCAGTCAGCAGATAGCCCCCTTGCTGTAGACGTTCCAGCCATGAACCAGATGAGCGATGGGGAGTTTGTCGAATTTTGTTTGGCTAATCGAGAACTCCGCATCGAACGCACTGCCGACGGAGAAATCATCGTTATGCCGCCAGCTTTTTCAGACACCGGCAATCGTAACTTTAACCTTGCAGTCGAGTTAGGGAAATGGACAGAAATTGACGGCACTGGCGTTGGCTTTGATTCCTCAGCTGGGTTTACCTTGCCCAATGGTGCGAAGCGCTCACCAGATGCCGCCTGGATTAAGCTAGAGCGCTGGCAGGCGCTAACGCCTGAGCAACAAGCTTCTTTTGCGCCGATTTGCCCGGACTTTGTGATTGAGTTGCGTTTGGCCAGCGACACGTTGGTTAGTCTGCAAAATAAAATGCAGGAATATATCGACAACGGCGCTGGCCTTGGGCGCCTGATCGACCGCAAAAAGCGCACTGTTAATATTTATCAGTCCGATCGGTCGATTGAAGTTTTAGAGAATCCCGATATCGTTTTAGGTGACCCGGTGCTACCCGGATTTAAACTCAAGCTCGACAAAATTTGGTGAGATTATTTGGGAGGACTAGCGAGATGAAACGCTTAATGCTCAGTGGATTAGCTCTCATAACGATTGCGCTCATGGGCAGTGCGGTCAACGAAGCGATGCCTTTGGCAAGCGCAAATGAAACCCAACCTGAAACCACCCCGCTTACCCAACTGGTTTTTCGTGACAAGACTGTTTTGATCAGCTCTAGTGCAGAGGGCATACAGTATTCGTTGCGGCTGGCAGATGGCAGGGTTGTGGCCGATAACCTGAGCAATGATCAGCTTGCAGCTCAATATCCTGACTTACACAATCAGGTCCAAACCTTAATAGCTGGTTCTAACGCTAACGATGATGTCATGATCTGGGGTGGACTGTACTCAACCTTCCCATGACAACTGAGCCAACGCCTGACTCTGAGTTGCTTCCTATCGTTGCAAATCAAATCGACGCTGCACCTCAGCAACAGATTGCCTTTGCTGAGTTTATGGAACTGGCGCTATACCATCCCCAGCATGGCTACTACGCTTCAAAAGCGGCCATGATTGGCCCCCACGGCGATTTCATCACCTCGCCTCACTTAGGCCATGACTTTGGTGAGCTACTAGCTGTACAGTTTGCTGAGCTTTGGGAGCTGTTAGATTGCCCTCAGCCCTTCCAGTTGATTGAAATGGGCGCTGGTCAAGGGCTGGTCGCAGCGGATGTGCTCAGCTATCTCCAGCAGCACCACCCTGACTGCTTCTCTGTTCTTGAATACACCGTCGTTGAAAAATCAGCTGCCCTCAAGGCTGAACAACAGCAGCGGCTGACTACCTGGCAGGGAGCCTTGCGATGGGCGTCTTTAGATGCGATCGCACCCGACTCAGTGACCGGCTGCATTTTCTCCAATGAACTGGTCGATGCGTTCCCGGTACATTTAGTGGAGAAGAGGCAGGGACAGCTTTGGGAAGTGTTTGTGGCAAAGGGAGATGGGGAAGAAAGACGCGGGGACGCGGGGACGCGGGGACGCGGGGACGTCCAGTTACCCCTCACCCATCACCCATCACCCCTCACCCATTTCACCGAAGTTCTCGCGCCCGTCTCAACCCCTCAAATCAATGAATACTTCGCCCTGGTCGGCATCGATCTCCTATCAGGCCAATACCCGGATGGATACCGGACCGAAGTGAATTTGGCGGCTTTGGATTGGATGGCTGAGATCGCAGCCAAACTCCACCGAGGTTACTTACTCACTGTTGACTATGGACATTGGGCCCACCGCTACTACAGCCCCGCCCGGCGCAGCGGCACGCTGAAGTGTTATTACCAGCATCGACACCACGACAATCCTTATCTATACGTGGGCGAGCAAGACATCACCGCCCATGTCGATTTCACCGCGTTAGAAAAACAAGGCGCAAGCACTGGATTGGAAAAAGTGGGCTTTACGCAGCAGGCCCTATTTTTGATGGCGTTAGGCCTTGGCGATCGCATGGCCGCATTGTCGCAAGCTGGCTCACAGCAGACCCTCCAGTCGCTACTACAGCGGCGAGAAACCTTGCGGCAGCTGATTGAGCCCATGGGGTTAGGAAATTTTGGGGTTTTGCTACAAAGTAAAGCCGTCGAGAATCCGCAGCTACCCAGAGGGTTTCAAGAACCAAATATGTCTAGCCGGATGCCCTTATGAAAGATTGAGGGGATCAACGTCAATCGTCAAGCTGATGTCTTTGGGGCACTGTTGACGCAGCGGCGTTAAATCAGGCACTTGGCTGTTAGCTGGTAATTTTATCAACACATGCCAACGGTAGCGCCGAGCAACCCGTGCAATGGGCGCTGGGGCAGGGCCTAGAATTTCATAGTTCGTCCCATGCCCCTGGGATAAGCGCTTGCCCAAACTAGTGGCAACTTCCTCAGCCATTTTTTCGACCGCAGCTGGGTCAGTTCCAGTCATTCGCAGCAGGGCTAATCGCCCATAGGGGGGATATGCTAACGCCTCACGGTCGGCTAATTCTGCTTTGATAAACGCCTCATAGTTGTGGTGCTTGACCGCACCAATCACGGGATGGTCAGGGGTGTAGGTCTGCAAAATTACTCGGCCAGATGCCTCACCGCGCCCAGCGCGCCCTGCTACCTGAGTCAGGGTTTGAAAGGCCCGCTCACTGGCTCGATAATCGGCCATGTAGAGCAATCCATCAGCAGCTAACACCCCCACCAGCGTTACCTGGGGCAAGTCAATCCCCTTCGTCAGCATCTGTGTCCCCACCAACAGATCGGCCTCGCCCTGGGCAAATCGACCTAGTAAAGCCCGGTGCGCCCCTTTGGTCCGGGTCGTATCGCTGTCAAACCGAATGCAGCTCAGTTCCGGAAAATGCTTAGCCAGCTCATTCACCACGCGCTGTGTACCACTGCCAAAGTTTTTGAGGTAAGGCGATCTACAGTCAGGACAATTGGGCGGATGGCTCTGACCATAGCCACAGTAGTGACAGCGCAAATAGGGCACAGCTTCATTGCGCAGCTGATGGTAAGACAGTGACACATCACAATGGGGGCACTCCATCACATAGCCACAGCTGCGGCAAGATACAAAGCTGCTATGACCCCGTCGATGGATAAATAGCAGACCCTGATTTCCCGCCGCCTTCATCTGTTCAAACCCCTGCTGCAACGCCCGACTAAAAATCGACCGATTACCCACGTGCAGCTCTTTTCGCATATCAACGATTTCGACCGGCGGGAGCGGGCGGGTGTTGATGCGATTGGGTAGGGGGAGGTAATGGGTAGTGGGTAGTGGGTAGTGGGTAGTGGGTAGTGGGTAATCGCGCTTAGCATGGCCTGGGGGAAGCAGATGACCAGTCCCGCCCTCCCCATCTTCCCTATCTCCCCCATCTTCCCGTCTCCCCATCTCTTCACCCTTGACCTCTTCACTCTTTCTCTCACTCTCTACTCTCCACCCACTACCCTCTACCCCCATCCAACTCTCCACTGACGGCGTCGCTGACCCCAAAATCAAAGGACACCTGGATAGCTCCGCTCGCCACTGAGCCACGGTCCGGGCATGATAGCAGGGCATGGGCTGATCTTGCTTAAAGCTGTTGTCATGTTCTTCGTCGAGAATGATCAGTCCCAGATTCGGGAGGGGGGCAAACACAGCGGAGCGGGTGCCGATGATCACCTGGGGGGTGTCCGTCAACATGTGCCGCCAGGTGTCGTAGCGTTCGCCATCGGAAAGAGCACTGTGATAAACACAGACCTGCTTGCCAAAACGACTGCGAAAACGATCGGTTAGCTGCGGAGTGAGGCCGATTTCGGGGACTAAGACCAGGCATGATTGGCCAGTGGCCAAACGCGGTGCGATCGCTTGTAAGTAAACTTCAGTTTTGCCCGAGCCCGTAACTCCGTGTAGCAAGACTTGGGCATCGTGGGTCAAGGCGTTGATGGCTTGTAGTGCCTGGGCTTGGTCGGGGGTTAATGCCTTGGGCTGATCTGGCGCAGCGTTTGAATGGGCACCCACCCGTAACACCTCACGGGGACCAATCGTCAAACAGCCTTTAGCCTCTAATTTTTTAAGGGTTGCGCTGGTGGTGCGCAGCCTTTGTAGCGCATCGCTGAGCCACAGTTCCCCGCCCTGCTGACGCAGAATGGTGAGAATTTCTTGCTGGCGAGGCGTAAGTGCGTTTGATTGGGGGGCAACTGCCCCTACCAAGGCCACTGCTTGACGATGCTTAGGCTGAGGGGGCTTGGGTGGGTGTAAATAGCTCTTAACCCAGCCGCGCTGCAAGAGCTGTCGGAGGGCTTTGTTTGCCCCTCGTCGCTGGCGTTGGAGATATTGCCAGGTGTAATCCCCTGTCGATGACCGCTGGAGGGCTTGCAAAAGCTGCTGAGCCTCTTGACTCAGAAAAGCGCTTGCATCAGCCGGAATACTGTCAGGATTGAGTCGAATTCTGCGCTGTGATTTTGCCAGTAACCCAGGGGGCAATGCTGCACGAATCACTTGAATTAGAGGAGTTTGATAATACTGGGCAACCCGCTCCAAAAGCCGCCAGTAAGCTTTAGAAAAAAACCCTTGACTAATCACTGCATCGATCTCCCGAAGCTGGCTGATTTCAAGGGGTTGATTGTCTAAATAAACAAACCGAATTGCGATCGCACTCCGCAGCTGGCCCCCAAAAGGAACACTTAAAATATCCCCTGGATCAACCACCAGATTATCGGGGATACGATAAGTGTAAAGCCCCTGTACACCAGGGCAATCAACCAACACTTCCAAGCCATTTGACACCAACCTTGGGTGAAGGGAGGGCTCACACATCACAGCAATAATGACGTATTAAATTCACAATTTCTGACGAAAATAGACGTTAAGAATGAATTAAGAAAATCATTTATAGAACTCTATATTCAGGATGCTCTTCGTAGGGTTGAAATACCCTATATAGATTTTTGTTACGTTTTCGAAACAAATCGAATGAATCGTTACACACCGCAAGAAGTCCTGGCAAATGTCGATTTTTAAGCATTCAAAATTATCACAGTGAACAGCTTCTCAATATGAGGTTGCTATAGTGTAGTCACGAGCGATAGATTCCACACTATCTATCGCTAATTTAAGGAACTGCAATCACAGTTGTACAGTATGGCTGCCTCCTTTAACACACACAAAAGCGTCGCTCTCCAATGGGCTGATGCGGAACCGCAGGGTCCCGCAGTATCCCAACGGGCTCAACGCTCTGATTTACAATCTGATTCAAAATCCGCTACAGATGCCCCTGATGAGCCATCGCCCGATTGGGATACCAGTGATGTTGGCATAGCTGCTGTTCAGGATGCCGCAGCTGATGGTGCTGACGAGCCTAGTGAGACTGTCCAGACTCCTAGCTATCGTAAGTCTTTGACAGACGATGCCGTCGGTGCATTCTTTAAAGAAATGGCTCGATACCCGTTGCTCAAAGCCGACGAGGAAATTGAGCTGGCTCGGCAGGTGCGGTTGCTAGCTGAGATCGATGAGCTGTCTGGGAGTTTGGCGGAGAGTCTTAAGCGCCCACCCCATACCCAGGAGCTTGCTGATGCCATTGGCCTGACTGAGAAGCAGCTACAGCAGCGTTTACACCAGGCCCGCTCAGCCAAGCGCCGGATGATTCGCTCTAACCTGCGTTTGGTGGTGTCCATTGCTAAACGATATCTCAATCGGGGGGTGCCCTTCCTGGACTTGATCCAAGAGGGCGCGCTGGGGCTTAACCGCGCCGCTGAAAAGTTTGATCCCGATAAGGGGTATAAGTTCTCGACCTACGCCTATTGGTGGATTCGCCAGGGCATCACCCGCACGATTGCCAATGATGCTCGTACTATTCGCCTCCCCATTCATGTCGTCGAGAAGCTCAATAAGCTCAAAAAAGCCCATCGGGAGTTGCGTAAGCAGCTAAATCGTAATCCTAACGAGGCTGAGCTTGCTGAAGCCTTAGAGATTACCCCCGATCAGCTCCGTAGTTTGCAACAAGTGCGGCGTAAATCGCTCTCGCTCAACCATAGAGTGGGTAAAGGCGAAGACACTGAGCTGATGGAGTTACTCGAAGACGGTAATACGCTCTCACCCGAGTCTAAGATTAGCGAGTCTATGATGCGGCAGGAGATTTCAGATGTCCTGACCGAAGTCTTAACAGAGCGAGAGAAGGACATCATTGCCCTGCGCTACGGGTTGACGACTGGGGAACCCCACACTCTAGAAGAGGTCGGCGGCATGTTTAATTTGTCCCGAGAACGGGTGCGGCAGATCCAGACCAAAGCTATGCGCAAGCTACGTCGTCCTCAGGTGGCAGCTCGTCTCAAGAACTGGCTGAAATAATGTAGGGGCGTAAAATTTTACGCCCCTACTTCAAAATGCAACGCGGCGATTGGTGCTGCGGAAGGTGACGTTGACCCCTTCGCTGGTTTGCTCTAGCACCAGTAGAGGGGTCGGTTTGGCCTTTTGATCCCACTGCATTGTGGCCAAACGACCCAGCAGCGTGGGTTGCCAAAACTGTTCTTCACGCTCTGGGCTGAGATAGTTTTCAATGCAATTAATTAGCTCACCCACAATCACTGAGGTTGGCTGGGTAGGTAGTTTAGTTAGTTTGATCTGGATGCGAAATAAAACCCGCTTTTTGCCATTGGGGTTATCCCCTGTGGCATATTCAACATCAAAGGTTTTATCGACCAAGCGAGGCTTGCTAGATAGACCAATCACCCCTTGCTGGGCTTGCTGAGGCCTCAGGGCAATACTGAGTTGCTGCTTAACTTTTACTTTAAGCTGGTTGACCACTGAGAAATGGAAGTGCTCTTCTTCCATTCGCATTCTTAGATAATCCAGATTAAAGTCGCGTGAGTGAATCAGGTCGGGGTTTCGCTCCATCTTACCGATGGTTTTCAGCGCCAGCTTGACCCGCTTTTGCAGCTCCTGATTTTTATAGATTTCGAACTTTAGCTTTTTACGAACGCGACTAAATTGAACCTGGGAAACAATCCCCAACACGATCAATAAGGTACCTAGCCCACCAGAGGTATAAAGCCATACATTGCTGGGGGTAATTGCTATCGGCTCCGGTGATGCTGTTTGAGCGACCCATAGGTGGGATTGGGCGATAGACGTAGACATAGCTGAAAAACATACCAACTTTATTACCTAAATCATGCTTCTTATCCGGACGAATGCAATCAGAAGATATATCGAAGTTACGTACCAGCTAGGCTTGATTTGGTATCGATTAGTGACGCCAACGTGCGCGATATCCCCGAGCATCAATGTGCCCTAAGCGAGAAAATCTAGTGTAGCGGCCTAGCCCTCCGGGCCACCACGGATCGAGGGCCCAATAAATTTGGTTACCACTCAGGCCATTTACATAAAAATCAATTGCATCCCCCACAATATGGCGACTGCGTGAGGCTCCCCCCACGCGACGATTGACATCGGGGGGGCGATACCAACTGGTGATAATAAAGGGGCGACCGATGCGATCGCGGGCCTGCTGAGCCAGCCGGGCAATCCGGATCATCGCATCCACGGTTGCCTGGTTGGGAGGCATACGGGTGCCGCCGCGGGTTGCCTCTGCCCAGGTGAAGTTACCGTTTGGAATAATTGATGCATCGAGCTGAATATTATGACGTGTCCAACGGCTAGGACGGGGCGGGATCACTAAGGGCTTAGGCGACGGGGGTGCCTCAACCGAGGTTCGAGCTGCCCTCGACATGCGGCGGACATCATCAAATAGAGCCTGAATCGCGTTTAGACGGCGATCTAGCTTGCGCCAAATTTGTACCAGCCGAATCAAAGCCTCACGCTGTTCTTCTGTTTCCTTATAGTTTTTGGGGAGATTATCTACAAAAGCGAGAAGCGCCTTGTCTACCCGAGCCGCGGCTTCTTTAAGTGCAGTTGGATTCGATTGATTGGCTTTAAGAAACTGTGGGCTGACCCCCAACGAGGACAGGGCCGTCGTACGAGAGTCCAAACCATTCCAAACCCGATAGGCTTCGGTCAGTGCAAACCGCTGATATCCGGTGCCTTGGTAGTTAGCTGGAATACGTTGGACAAAAGCGATCAGGGCCGGATCAACAATTTTTAGATTGGTCTCTCCGGCACGAGGGTCGGTTTGGCGCAACCATTCAATGATTTCTTCTCGTGAATCAGACTGTCTCCAAAGCTGGGTCAGTCTGAGTAGGGCTTCCCGTTGGTACGGATAGCCCGAGTAAAACCGCGATAGGTTGGTGACAAACTCCACCAGTTCTCTATCTAGCGCAGTTTCGTCTACTACATCGTCCTGGATGGCGACCCCGAGCGCCTCAATGGTATCGGACTGGGAGTCGAGTTTGCGCCAGATACGAGCGGTTTCGAGCAGGGCTTCTCGCTGAAAGTCAAGACGACCATAATTGGGCCCTACCCGTTCGACAAAGGCCAACAGCTCGTCATCTAGCTCTGCAAGGTTATGGGGCAGCTGCTGCGCGCCATAGTCATATTCAATGTCTTCGATATAAGCGGCTATTAGCTTTTCGCCATTGGTAGACTCTAGCCGGGCAGCGGCATCATCATTGGCCGGGGGGGCATAGCCCTCAGCGATGCGCTGCAAAAAGCGATCGCTATATCGGCCTTTGTCTCCATCCCACAAATCTCGACCGCTCCAGCCTTGGGCTGTGAGGTCACTGGTCAAACTGCGAATCGTATTGGCGGCAAACTGCACCTGTTCTGGAAAGGCATTCACCTGTTCTGCTGGGATACGATTCGCGGGCGAAATGCCTAGCCCGGTTTCACCATCAGTCAGCCGGGGTGACTGGTGGACCGTATAGAGGGCCGCCAAAATCGGCTTATGAATCCCCACCCGTTCGGCTTCTAAGAGATAGTAGTAATTACGCTGATCAGGTACGAGTTCAGCCATGATTGAGCGCCCTGGTAGTTGCCTTTCAAAAATACTCTCAAAAGTGTAAGCCGTTATGGATAATCTGCAAGTACTCACCGCAAAGAATGTCACTTTTTTATCGCAGATCGGCCTAATTGCCACCGATGTGGATGGCACACTGACCCACAATGGAGGCTTTAAGGCTGAGTTACTCATTGCGTTAGAAAAACTGCAGGCGATTGACTTGCCGGTGCTGATTGTGACGGGGCGCTCGGCGGGCTGGGTGAGCGGGCTGGCTCACTATTTGCCGGTGGTCGGTGCCATTGCTGAAAATGGTGGCATTTATGTCAGCAAAACCCACCCTGAACCCTCATTTTTACAGCCGATTGATGATGGCAAACTGCATAGACAAAAACTAGCTCAGCAGTTTGAGACCCTGCGACAACAGTATCCTCAACTCATAGAGGCTACCGACAATCGCTTTCGCCTTACTGACTGGACCTTTGACATAACAGGGCTCAACCCAGCCGACCTGGCTTGGATGGCAGATAGTTGTAAAGCCAACGGTTGGGGTTTTATTTACAGCACTGTGCAGTGTCATATCAAACCCCTCACCCAGGAGAAGGCTCATGGATTAGGCCAGGTTTTAGGGCAAGACTTTCCTGCTCTGAACCGCAATCAGGTGCTCACCGTGGGGGATAGCCCCAACGATGAAAGTTTGTTTGATACGGGTCAGTTTCCCCATTCGGTGGGTGTCGACAATGTAAAACATTACCTGGATCGACTTAACCATCAGCCAACTTACCTAACCCAAGCAGAGGCGGGCGAAGGTTTTTGCGAATTGGTAAACGTTTTGCTCCGTCAGAAATCCCCTGCATGATTCCGGCTCATCCAGGGGAAAGAGGGGCTACAGGTGATACCGGTGGGGCACGGTCGGGAAATATCCGCATACAGGTTATATCTGTCTTTATCTAAAGTTTTGGATGCCTTGTAGACAAATATTTTCAATCTGGATGGAGTGCTATGGCTGACCCGACGCCCAACCCTGACTTTGTTTCAGACACCTCTGCTGAAACGCCTAACAAGAGCAGCAATAACGTCTTGTGGATTGGGCTGGGCTGTTTGGGCTGTGGTGGCTTTGGCATTGTTTTGACAGGGATTTTGGCTGCGATCGCACTGCCCAGTTTCTTAAATCAGGCCAATCAAGCGATTGAATCTGAGGCCAGAACTTATGTAGGTTCAATGGTCAGAGGTCAACAAGCTTATTTCTTAGAAACCCAAACCTTTTCACCCAACATTGAAGATTTGGGGTTAGGCATCGACTCCCAAACCACAAACTACAGCTATGCCATGGAAGTCCAACCCGATGGCGGGGGAGTCATCATCACAGC
>JBCCRZ010000127.1:0-11666 GCA_039200855.1 Cyanobacteria bacterium P01_D01_bin.44
TCGGGTTGTTCAGAATCTCAGCGAATTGAGCGATCTAACCGTGAGCCCGCTTCCTTCGGCCCTGGCCGACTTCCCAGCCCTCCAACAGCGGTTCGAACACCATCGCTTAGCCCTATTCTTAGATTATGATGGCACCCTCACTCCGATTGTTCGGCGACCCGAGGCGGCCCAGCTGTCTGCAAAGATGCGATCGCACCTGAGCGCCCTGGCTCACCAGATTCCGGTGGCCATCGTTAGCGGACGCGATTTAGCCGATGTGCAACAGATGGTGAAGATTGACACGATCTATTACGCCGGTAGTCATGGATTTGATATAGCTGGACCTGATCACCTGCGACAGCAGCAACCCCTGGCTCAGCAGTCACTTCCCGACCTGGATAGTGCAGAAAGCCAGCTACGGGATCGGCTGGGGGCTCCAGGCGCTTGGGTCGAGCGAAAGCGATTTGCGATCGCAATCCACTACCGAGAAGCGGCTGAACAAGATATTCCCCAGGTTGAGACTGTGGTCAACGCAGTCCTCTTCCAGCACCCTTCACTCCGCAAAAGCAGCGGCAAAAAAATCTTCGAGTTGCAACCCGATATTCCCTGGGATAAAGGTCAGGCAATTCTCTGGCTGCTAGAAAAACTCAAGCTTGGCCCACCCGAAACGATACCGATATACCTGGGCGATGATACCACCGACGAAGATGCCTTCCACGCCCTGAAGCCTAGCGGTCTCAGTATTCGGATCGGTGACCCAAGACAGCCCACAGCGGCGGACTACAATCTGAGAGATCCTGATGAGGTCGTGCAGTTCTTTGATTGCCTGTTACAACACCTTTAGTGACCTGCAGATATTCTCGATGGTGGGATATTCTTTGATTGCAAATTCTTTGTACCCCCTTGCCCAGCAAAAATTGAATCATGGCTAACCGAGAAATCCGCGATTGGGAACTGATCTATACCAACTGGGACCCCCAGCAACAGCCCCTACGAGAAGCCCTCTGTGCGCTAGGTAATGGCTACCTGGTTACTCGAGGCGCGTTTGAGGAGGTCCACCCTGGTGGGGTTCACTATCCGGGGACCTATCTAGCCGGTGGATACAATCGCCTGGAGACCGAAATCGCTGGTCACATTATCGAAAACGAAGATCTCGTCAACTGGCCCAACTGGCTCTCCCTTAACTTTCGCCCCGAGGGCAGCGACTGGTTTAGCTTAGACTCCGTTGATCTCCTCGCGTTTGAATTACGTCTCGACATTTATCGGGGAATGCTCCACAGGACAATCCAATTTCGTGATACCCATGAGCGAGAATTCTCCCTGAGCAGCTGTCGGTTTGTCCACATGGCAAATCCCCACTTAGCAGGCATTGAGTGGCGGCTCATTTCCCACAACTGGTCGGGGCAGCTTGAGATTTGCTCGACCCTTGACGGCAGCATCATTAACCAAAATGTTGCGCGTTATCGACAACTCAGTAATCAGCATCTTGACATTCTGGATACCGGATTTGAGGGCGAAGATGCCATCTTTTTAACCGTGGGTACCCAACAGTCGCACATTCGCATGACCCAAGCGTCAAGAGTTCATATCTTTGAAGACGGTATCCCGGTGCCGACCCAGCGCACCCGCCAACCCTCTCCTGACCGGATTGCCCAGCATTTATGGGTGCCTTGCCAGGCTCAGAAAGAACTGCGGATTGAGAAAATTATCGCCATTCATACCTCCCGCGATTTTGCCATTAGTGAGCCAACTTTAGCGGCACGCAAACTGATCCGCCGGGCGGGCTGCTTTGCTGAGTTGTGTCAATCCCATCAGCAAGCATGGCGTCAACTCTGGAGTATTGCAGATATTCAATGGCAAGATGGTGCTCAAGATACTCAGTTTGTTTTACGACTCCATATTTTTCATTTGTTGCAAAGTGTTTCGACAAACAGCATTGATCAAGATATCGGTGTACCCGCCCGAGGGTGGCATGGTGAAGCCTATCGAGGCCATATCTTTTGGGATGAGCTGTTCATTTTCCCGTTTTTAACCCTGCGGCTGCCGGAGCTGACTCGGTCTCTGCTGATGTATCGCTATCGGCGACTCGATGAAGCTCGCTCCCTGGCTAAAAGAGCTGGCTATCAGGGGGCAATGTTTCCCTGGCAAAGCGGCAGCGACGGTCGAGAAGAAAGTCAGATGCTCCATCTCAATCCCCAATCAGGTCGGTGGCTACCGGATACATCAAGTCTCCAGCGGCATGTAAATGTGGCAATTGCCTACAACGTTTGGCAATATTATCAGGCTACAGACGATACCGAATTCCTGGCTTACTATGGGGCCGAAATTATCCTAGAAATTGTTCGGTTCTGGGCAAGCACAGTTATTTACAATCAAGCACGAGAACGATACGAGATCCGCGGCGTGATGGGACCAGATGAGTTTCATACCCACTATCCCGATGCCTCAGCAGCAGGCTTAAACAACAATGCTTATACTAATTTCATGGCAGCTTGGGTCCTGCGCTGTGCAAACCAGACCCTGCAAGTGTTAGATGATAAACGCCGACAGGATCTCAGAGAATCAATGGCCATCAGTGATGAAGAAATTGCCCGTTGGGATCATATCAGCCGTCGATTATTTATCCCCTTCCATGACGGTGTGATTAGTCAGTTTGAAGGCTACGAAACCCTCAAAGAGTTTGACTGGCAAGCGTATCGAGAGAAATATGGAGAGATTCGGCGACTCGATCGCATTCTAGAAGCTGAGGGCGAAGACGTAAACTGCTACAAAGCCAGCAAACAAGCAGATGCACTGATGTTGTTCTATCTGTTCTCCGCTGAGGCACTGCAAGATTTATTCGAGCACATGGGCTACGAGTTTTCTCCAAACTGTATCCCCCAGACCATTGACTACTATATGCAGCGTACCTCCCACGGGTCTACCCTTAGTCAGATTGTCCATTCCTGGGTGCTGGCTAGAGCCGATCGAGACATGGCCTGGAAGCTATTTGACCAGGCATTGCACAGCGATATTGATGATATTCAAGGGGGTACCACCCCCGAGGGCATCCACCTTGGGGCAATGGCCGGTACGGTCGATCTGATGCAGCGCGTCCACACCGGGATCGAGATGCGCGACAATGTGCTGTGGTTTAATCCGCTCCTACCCCATGAGCTTTCTACGCTACGGCTGCGGATTCGGTATCGAGGCAACTGGCTGTCTTTACAGGTCACCAATGAAATGTTAACCGTGTCGTTTGACTATGGTGGGCCTTACCCCGCCTGCGTCGGCTTTCAAGACAATATATACGAAATGACGCCAGGAGAGACCCGTGAATTTGAGATTGCGAGCAGATGAGCTTTGATCAGATTTGCGCCGCTCAGATCGGCTCGATTGCGGAAAACTGGGGCGATGTCTTGCACCATGCCGCCTGCTCGGGGCTGACGGTGCAAAAAACGGCTGAGTCTATCCATTCTCTTTAGTCACTTGCCAGGCAGTCTGCCCGCCCAATTTACCCACCTTCGTGAAACGCCAATTTCCTCGTTGATAAACCGTTTCGCCCCCATGGCATTTTGGCTTGACTCCGATTAACTGCTCAATCTCTTCGGTCGTGAGCTGCCATTTGGCCGTACAGGCTTGCTCTAGCACCTCTAAATACTGCAAAGGGTGAGATGATCGCTGCATTGTCAGGGTTTGATTGAGCTGCTGTAACGCCTGGGCAATGGCGTTTAGGCTCTCAGCAATGGCCTGCTCCCTGGCGCGATTACTGGCCTGCTTGGCAGGAGCTGTAACCGCTGTGGGGTTAGTCGTCTTTGCCGACGGGGCACTCCGAGCACCATTAGCATCAGGCGAGGGGGGTTGAGTTGACACAGGTGGCGATGGAGCAGATGTGGAGACAGTGACCTCGTCAAGCGGAGAAATCCAAGGATCTTCTTCAATATCAGGAACGCGGAGTTTAGCAGGGCGAGAGGGTGCAGGCTGTGACGGGTCAGCCACAGTAACTTGGGGGACTTTCCCAGGGGATGAATTTGAGGAAACCGAGGCTGAAACCGGCTCTCGATTGACCGGTACTTTTTGCAAATCAGCTTGAAAGTCATGGGCCTTAAGCCAGACCTGGTTCAGTTGTCCGGCGAGCTCTTCCAAAAACTGAGCGGTGTCGGCTTCCCCCCGGTGCATTAACTGCTGGGCCACCTCATGCATTTTATGGACCAAGCCCGGCCCAATCAGCGCCTGGTGGGCCGTGAGAATCTGATTTTCTCTCCCCTCTGGACAGTCGAGCAGCTGTTGAATTAAGCCCAAATAAGCCTCTGATTGATCGTTCTCTGACGACGGAGATTGAATTTCTTTAATCAAAATATGGTGAAGTTTTGCAGCCCAATTGTGCAGAAAGATAGCCGCCTCCCGATTGCCCTGTCGGGTTAACTGAGTGGCGACCTGCTCCATGACTTGCACGAACTGGGCATCTACTAGATCCTCATGGTGCTTGAGGTGGATCCATTCTTCACCCTGGGGGCAGGTTAATAATTTTTGAATTAAATTCAGATATTCTTTGAGACGCTGCTGTTCCATAGGAGATCTCCAGAAGCGGTGCAATCAACTACCTTAAAAACAGTTTAGACTTTTTGAGACGGCTTGAGCTTAGCGGAGAAACTTGAGAAAGTTGTGAGGGTCTATTCTACCCGCAATCCTCACAATTGCTTCAAAAAGGTTTTCTAGCCTTGAGAGTTGTTGTTGAGAAACAGAAGCCATCATCAATCTTCCTTTTACGATAACCCCTTGATAACCCTCTCTAGAGGGTGGCTGTGGTCCGCCCACAAAGCTCATTAGCGGGGACAGCTTCCATCATCTTTTTAGGATCAGGCAGATTAAGGGCGTTCATAAACTCAATAAAGTCTTTGCGATCGCGGCCTACAAATCGGGGATTCCACTGCTTTTCTTCGGCAATGGTTGATACGGTATGGCCTTGATAGTCGTGGGCCGGATAGACTTGGGTGTCATCGGGCAGGGTAAACAGCCGCTGCGTCACCGAGTCGTACAGAGCCCCCGAGTCACCACTCTGAAAATCGGTGCGCCCACAGCCTCGAATGAATAGCGCATCACCGGTTAGCACTCGATTGCCATTGCACCGATAAGCCATATGGCTATCGGTGTGGCCAGGGGTTGCGATCGCTTCTAGTGTGAGATTGCCCAGGGTCAAGATCTCACCATCATCAATCTGGAGATCGGCACAACCTACTTGGGCATGGGTGGGAACGACTCCCAAACAGCCCGTTGCAGCCCTCAATTTGTCTGCCCCGGTAATGTGGTCGGCATGGACGTGGGTCTCAACACAGTAGTGCAGGGTCAAATCCAACTCTTTGAGCAGCTTAAGATCGCGCTCAACTTGCTCTAGGACCGGATCTATCAGAATGGCCTCCTGGGTATCAGAGTCAGCAAGCAAATAGGTATAGGTACATGATCCTTGATCAAATAGCTGCCGAAATAGCATTGCTCTTCTCCTGCTTGTATATTTATTTAAGACTATTTTCTATGTAATCAGCTCTCAGACGCCGGTTTGTAATAAAAGAGCCACCATTCGATTAGAAAGAGCGTTGCCAACAAGGCAAGCTTCAGCCATAAGGGTGAGAGGCTAAGCACAATCATTAAACAGGCTGTCGCCACTAATCCTGCCGAGATCACCTCCATCTGGTTATGCACAGTGAGAGAAATACGCATGGCCACTAGAAAAACAACCGCAAGAATTAATAAACTTGTCCACATATGTCTGACCTCCTGAACGCAGTTAAGGTATTGGTAACTGGCTGGGGCTTCGGCTAGAGCGACATCTTAAGCATAAATAAATATGTTGAGGAAGTTATGAAGAATCGTGATGGCTGACTATCAGACAGCCTCTCGCCCTCCTCACAACTTCCTCAATTTTTCCGGCTAAGATTTTTTTTGAGTGTGGAACGACGCCTGATTCCCCACGCCTGTCTCCCAATGTTGCGTCAGTTTAACATTCGGTAGAAAATGCAGCCATCCCTTGTGTGTCCTATCCCTCTCCAGCGTTACCCCCAGGTACTCATGGCCCATGGGGGCGGTGGTCGCCTCATGCACCAGCTCATCGAAGAGATGTTTCTGACCACCTTTCAGCCTGAACCCACCTGGCAACACGATGCGGCTAGCCTCAACCTATCCGGCCATGACCACCTGGCTTTTACCACCGAC
This sequence comes from Cyanobacteria bacterium P01_D01_bin.44, assembly GCA_039200855.1. Classification (GTDB taxonomy): domain Bacteria; phylum Cyanobacteriota; class Cyanobacteriia; order Phormidesmidales; family Phormidesmidaceae; genus SIO4C1. The sequence goes on from JBCCRZ010000127.1 coordinate 6,169, forward strand.
GCTTATGTCGTCACCCCCTTATTTTTCCCAGGCGGAGATATTGGCTCTTTGGCTGTCCACGGTACCGTAAACGACCTGGCCATGGCCGGTGCCAGACCCCGCTACCTCAGTCTTAGCTTTATCCTCGAAGAAGGGCTACCGATGGCAACCCTCTGGCAGGTAGTCCAATCGATTCAAGCAGCGGCAGAGCAGTCTATGGTGCATGTCGTCACGGGGGATACCAAAGTCGTTGATCGCGGCAAGGGGGATGGGTTATTTATTAACACCTCTGGTATCGGTGTTATCGCCTATGATGGCTACATTGGCCCCAGTGCCGTACAGCCTGGGGATGTGGTTCTGCTCAGTGGTGACGTGGGGCGTCATGGGATTGCGATTCTCTCAGCCCGAGCAGGTCTTACTTTTGAAACAACTATTGAGAGCGACTCTGCGCCCCTGGCAGCTGTCGTCTTAGATTTACTTAGCCAGGTCCCTATCCACTGCTTACGCGATCTCACCCGAGGTGGCCTCGCAAGTGCTCTGAATGAAATTGCCTTATCCGCAAAGTTGCATATTCAGCTAGATGCAACCCCTGTACCTGTCGCAGAAGAAGTGCAGGGAGCCTGCGAACTCTTGGGGCTCGATCCGCTTTATGTCGCCAATGAAGGCCGTTTTGTCGCATTTGTTCCACCCGCCGCCGCCGCCTTTGCCCTAGCCTGCCTACGCCGATACCATCCAACTGCCCAAATTATTGGCAAGGTTGTTGATGATCAGACCCATCAGGTGACCTTGCAAAATTCGATGGGGGTACAGCGCATTCTTGATTTGCTCAGTGGCGAACAGCTCCCTCGGATTTGTTAGTCTGCCTCATATATCGAACGCGATTCAACTTATGTTGATGTCAGAGCTGCTGTGGGAATGTTAAGGGAGACTCCGATACGGAGTTTAGTCATGCTCACAAAGGTTATACCCATGCCAGTTAGGGCTCATGCCGCTCCCTCCACTGACATAACGACTGGGCTCAAAGCCACTAGACGGAGGCTCGTCTCAATCCGCTGGACTTTGCCGATATGTGTGGTGACTCCCTTAGTGTCTGGCATCCTTTTGACCAGTTGTCTGGCTTTCCGCAGCGGCCAAACTGCCGTCGATGAGTTAGTGGGTAAAATCAGTACAGAAGTCGCTGCCAATATTGAAAAACAGGTAGCCAGCTATTTGGCCCAACCCTCTATGGTCTCTGCTGCGGTTTCAGCAGAAGTGGCTAGCGGCAATATTAACACCCAAGACACCCGAGAACTTGGCCAGGACCTGTGGCAGTTAACCCAGTCAGATCTGCTGACGAATAATTTTTACTACGGTAGCAAGTCAGGCGAATTTGTCTATAGCCAACGCCAGGGTGATCAGAGTCGTCTCGATTTTGTGGATGACGCCACCGACTTTCGCCGCATTGCCTATCAAACAGACGCCTCGGGCAACCTGACTGAGCAGCTTTCTGTCACTGACTATGATCCTCGTGTCCGGACTTGGTATAAGGAAGCTGCTTTCCATGAAGCGCCGGTTTGGAGTCAGGTTTATGTCGCCAAATCTAGAGCAGATCTTACACTCACCCGCGCCACCCCTATTGTTAATAAATCTGGTCAAGTTGAGGGGGTCTTTGGTATTGATGTGTATCTCTTTGAGCTCAGTAATTTTCTTAGGAACCTGGCTGTGAGTCCCAATGGCAGAGCCTTTATTATCGAAAAGTCTGGAGATTTAATCGCGATTTCTGCTGATGAGAAACCCTTTATTGAACGAGGAGATGACAAACTGCGCTTGGCGGCTGTAGATAGCCAAGATCCCCTGGTGCGGGCGACGGCTAGTCACTTACTGAAGGCCACCGGAGATCTTGAACAAATAGATAGCCACTACTCTTTTGAGTTTGAGCTAGAGGGCCAAAAGCAAGTAGCCCATATCTATCAGTTGCAAGAGTTAGGCGTAAATTGGCTAATTGGGGTAACGATTCCTCAAGATGACTACATGGAGACTATCCATGCCAATGCTCGACATACGTTGATGATTGGAGTTACAGTCACGATAATTGCTTCACTACTAGCGCTGGCGGCGGCCCTCTATATTATTCGGCCTATCCATCAGCTTAACCAGGCCGCTGCCGATATCAAACTCAACCGGTTCAATCCTGATGATCTCTCAGGGGTGATTGCTCGTCCTGATGAGTTTAGTGAGCTGGCCGAGCTATTTAATGATATGGCAATGGTCGTCGTGAGTCGTGAGCAAAGTTTAGCGGAGCAGGTAAAGCTACTCAAGACAGAGATCGATCAGTCCGGTGGCTCAGGCGGCGATTGTCAAAAGTTGGAGGCGTTGTTGAAGCGAGCTAAGCAGGTTCGCAAGTCATATCCGAAGCGATAGCTGATAGGAGTTGTGTAGCCCCATTGTTCTGTGCTTTCCAATAGTTATACAAGACTAAAACGCCCTCAACAAGGCTAAGAGAGCTGGATCATAGCTTTTTATAGCCGTTCAACTAGCTGATAAGTTCAGCTAGTGCTTTTCGTTCAGGGTTAAGGGGAGTGGGGAAGCCGATACCATGCCCAAAGATGTTAAATAGGCCTGGCTTTCCTGGGTTAACAGTAACCTGGCTAGCGTTTTGCCAATATCAGATCGCGTGTTATCAAAGGGGTAGACAACTGCTAAGGGGTAGGCCAACGGGTAAGTGCCGTCGCGGAGCGCGTCGGCGTTGGGGTGATAGCTGCCTTTGCGATCGCATAAATCGCTCCCCGGACCCATCGCCTGACCCGCCTCAAAAATCAGCGGCGAAACTGATCTGCCTTCGCTAGTGAGGGCTAATGGGTAAACCGAACACTGGCCAAACACCTGACTGAGGGGGGCAATGCCGATACTACCAATCGTATTGTTCTCAAAGTCTTGCAAAATCCACCGCAGCATAGCGATTGTTTGCAGGGCTTCGGGCTCAGGCGTGGAGAAGGCTTGCCCTGAATTTGTTGAAGAGTGAGGGAGTGGGGGAGTGGGGGAGTAGGTGCCCTCAGGTTTGTTGAGGACTCGCTCTTTAAAGATCGCCCGGGCGGTGGGGTCACTGGGCCAGTAGCGTTTGACCCGTAAGTCAACTGAACTCAGCTGTTGCCAGTTATCAATCTCGCCGTTATAAAGCTGTTTTAGCTGAGAGACGCTGATCTCACCCCTCAGAGCGTTTGGTAACCCTTTAGTGCGCTTCGGGTAGTTAAAGGCAACGACGGGGACTAGACTGTCGTAGGCAATGATGGTGGCACTGATATCTGCGGGCAGTGGCTCGATCAGCGGCACGATGGCGAACTCGGCCTGGCCGGATTGGATGGTTGCGATCGCATCGGCCACAGACGAGGTTGTGCGGGCTACCAGAGACAGGTCTGGATGAAGCACCTGCAATCGATCAAATAGCGTAGGCGGTGACCCTGCCAACGGATCTATAGAAGTCTTAAACAGCGGATGCCAGTAAGCAGACACCGGACTGGCATAAACATAATCGCCCACGGGCACAGCCTCCACTGCGTCAAGGCAGCAGGGTGGCAGAGACGGATTTGCATAGCTGGGACGTCGCGATCTCAACAGCAGCCAGCCAACGCTGCCCAATGTCGCTAAAATTACCGCTGCGATCAGGACAGGTAAAATCTTTTTGTACCCAGCTTTCTTAACTGGCAAAACTTCAGCTTCCCGATTTTCCCACTGACTGACTGCTGGCTCTGAAGGAATGCTCAGCAGGGCTTTTCGAGCAGTTTCGGCACTGTCAAACGGGGACTCGATGCCTATGAGTCTGAGGATGAATGTTTTGAGGGGGGGATAGGTGCTGTCAGGCCAATTATTATCCAGACGAGGATTTAAGGGCTGCTCATAGAGGTCTAAAGTTGCGCCGTTGAGGAGCCAAAAAGCGACCTTACCCAAAGCCATTAAATCTTGTTGATGGTCTGGCTGCCCCCTATCGACCAGTGCCGGATCAAACAGTTTTTCCCACAGGGCAAAATCAGTGAGATAGACAAACCCATGGGTTTCTGGTGCCTTATCGTCAGCTACCCAAAGGAGGCTCTCTAAGCTGAGATTGCCATGCACCATTCCTGTTTGCACCTGCCCTGTCGGCAATGTGAATTTTTGCTGGTGCAAGAACGTCAGGGTTTGTAGTACCTGATTGAGAATATCTAAAACCGTTTGACTACCAAAGGAACCGTGCTGGGCGCAGTAACGATTGAGTGTCGGGCTGCGATCAACGGCTGGGGTTACCAGATAGCAACGCTCCCCCGACGGGTCAGCAATAGCCTCTAAAGGTGCAACCATTCTCACGTCTTGCACACGACCATCGGCCAGGGTTAGCCCCGCTAGGCTAGTGAATGCCTCCTGGTATTGTCGCTGTTCGTCTGGGCTAAAATATCGCTCGGGCAGCAGATATTCTTGAATGCTAACAGGGGTTTCTGAGCTGAGCTGCATTCCCTCGTACAGGCGGCCAATCCCCCGTCGCCCCAGACTGCGACCAAGTTGGTACTGGCCTTGTTTACCGACCAGTTGCCCCTGCTCAGGGAGTAAGCTTGGAAAATAACACTGTTCGCAGCTGGTTTGCGTATCAGTCGCTGTAGAGGGTTGACAGCTCAAGGTGCAGCTTAAGGGGTTGCCTTGCACGCAGCGATATTGATGATAGTGGGGGGTCGGGGCTTGAATTCCTTCAGAGAGGGTCGCCCGATCAACATCAGGCGTTGGCAAGTCTTCCGGTAAAACCTCTGGCTTGATCTCGACTAAAGCAGATTTTAACCAGGCCACATTTGCCAGGGCATGATATCTTACCAGCCGCGTCTGCGGCGGCAGGCTCATTAAGTAATGCCGGAGAAAGCCTTTAGAGATATGTCCTACAACCACAGCCGCCCTCAGCAAACAGTATCCTTGCTTATCCAGTTTTCCCAAATCAGACAAAGACTCACTAAGTTTGCTTGATAGGTTGGAACCATACCCCCAAGGGAATACTGAAACCGTTAAGCCTGAACACATGAATGGCCCGATGAAAACGGTGACTGTAAAGCGCAAACTGGGATTTAATCTGGTGGGGTTGTTAGTGATCCTGGGGAGCCCCGCGAGGGGTGCATCTGCCCATGATATGGAGCATTCGGTATTGCATCTGAGCCAGAGTAGCCGCATCACTCACCAGGTCAGCATTGAGGAGCGCGACGGCTATCGCTATATTGACGCCAATGGCATTCCCGACCATGCCACGGGGGCTTTTCCCAATACGGGCAATCCCAACAGCATTTCTGCCCAGCGTCATCGCTTTCGAGTCACCCTGACGCCTCAGCTCGCAGGGCGCAGTACACCTGCTAGACCTACCTTTGGCGTCGCGCTCAACGGGGTGCTCATCCAGTCAGGTGGTTTCAAGTGCTACAAACTCTGGCATAAGTTTACTAACCGTGGTCAGGTTGGTATGAAATAGCCGATTAATTAGTGCTGAGTCTATGTGAGCATTTTCTACATCCAAACTGGTCTTGTAGTAAATGGCCAAA
>JBCCRZ010000128.1:0-11621 GCA_039200855.1 Cyanobacteria bacterium P01_D01_bin.44
ATCGTCCGGGTCAATCAAACTTTCTTTGACCTGGTCCCAGGCGTTGATTAAGAAAAAGACTGACAGTCCGCGACCTTTAATATAGTTTTCGAGATAGCGGCGCTCGGCCAAGGTGCAGGGTTGGGTCGCCCTTAGGACAAAAAGAATCGCATGACAGTTGGTAATGTAACCCAGAGAAAGCTCGTTTCGGGCCTCGGTGTCGTTGAGGCCTGGGCTATCTACAATTTCGACGCCCTTTTCGAGCAGCGGTAGCGGATACTCAACCACGGCGTGGCTGACCTCAGGAAAGGCTAGTTCTTGATTGCTCTCTAGCTGTTTGGCCTCGGCAGGGTCAATGGTATACCGCTGTTTAAAAGCTTTGAAATCCACTGTTTCCGGGGGGCGATTATCCACAAAATGGACGGTGACCCTTTTCTCAGGGCCGTAGCGCAGCACGGTGAGTAGTGCCGTGCAGGGGTTGACATCGCTTGGTAGCAGGTTTTCCCCAATCAGTGCGTTGAGGAAAGTGCTCTTGCCCCGTTTCATATCCCCCAATACCAACAGCCGGAAAACACCCTGGCGCAGGTTGCTGCTAGCGGTTTCAATGTCTTCAATAGTTTGCTCGAGCCCCAGCTCACCCGACTTTTGGGCACTCTCTGTCTCTGTGTCGGTGAGCAGCCCTGCCAGCTCTGACAGGGTATCGGCCATTTGGTGACGGACTTTGGCAACGCGATCAAGGTCGCTTAAAAAGTCGGTGGTTTGGAGTGTAGGCATTGTTCTTCTATAGATATTTCAGGAATAGGGTTTAGTTTTTTGCTCGGTGGGGTTTGCCGTACTGTTGAGTGCGCTGCGCTGGTGGGGAGTGAGTGCGCTGCGCTGGTGAGTGGGTAAAAAATGGGTGAATAGATCTGATGTCCAGCCTGAGTTTTAACGCCATCTCAACATCTCACCAAAACCCTAGGCTTGACGCAGGACTAATTGCGATCGCCTTCTAAGAAAATCTTGTAGGCAACCCAGGCAATGCCCAAAATGAGAATGGCAGTAGCCAGCCAGGCGGTGAGGCGGACAGCAACCACTACAGCCACAACAATCAGGCAAAACTTGCCGATTTCGAGTAGGCGTTTGTACCAGGGGCGCTTCTTTTTGTCTGGGGTTGCTTCGTGTTTGGCGGTCGGGTAAACCGGGGTGGGGTCAAGCTCTGCTTCCAGTTCGCGCATTCTGATCTGAATCTCGCGTTCCTTAAGGGCTTCCTCGCGGCGGAGCAAGTCTTCTTCTTTGGATCGGTGATGGGGATTCATGGGTTTTGGTAAAAGCCGTTTAGAGCCTGGTTGAGTACATTACCAAGGCAGGTATGGTTTGATAATTCCCTTAATTTTGTTGGCAGGAAACAGAGGACTTTGCCTACTAACCTGCCTGATTTAGAGACGAATTGCCAACCGGAATGTGCCATTGAGGCGTCCGATTGGCAATTGGCATAGACGGGTTTGACGAGCAATCTCGAGCGGTCTGCTATTGCACAATCAGCCCTAACACATGGAACAAAATGTGGGCCATCATGGCGGCTTCTAATCCGTGTTTCCAATAGAGCCAGCCTGCGGCGATGCCTACTAAAGCATTTAACCCAATGATGTAGGTAACCAAAAAGCTAGAGGCCTGGGGCACCAGGTGAAACAGCAGGGGTAAATGGCCAACGCCAAAGAGTAGCGCAGTCGCGAAGATCGCCCCCCAGAAAAAGATCGGTTTGGGGCGACCTGTCCCAGACTGGAGCAACTTCCAGGGTAGCCAAACCAGTAAGGTCATCAGCCCCCAGCGCATCAAAATTTCTTCGGTAATGCCGCCGTATAAAAAACGAGTGGTCGGTGGCAGCAGGGTTTCGGCGTTTTCGTTAATGGCCAGATAGGCAGCGGGAAGATGGGGCTCGGCCCAGCCCTGGACCAATATCATGGCAATGAAGACAGCCAGCGTAGCGATACTGGCGGCAAGCAGCTGCGATCTGGCTACTTTGCCGATACCACGCTGCTCATAAATGGCTTGGAGGAGCGGTACCTCTAGGCCAACCTGGGATGCCAGAGCTGCTCCTAACCCTGCCATGGCCGTTAATAACACGATGGGTTGTAACAAACTGAGCCCTTTCAAGGTGTCGCCAGAGACGGGGAGCTCGACGCCAGTCGGTAGGGTTAATGGGACAAGGAGTAGGGAAAATACCCCAGCAAGACCTAGTATCCAAAGCGCCCAGAAGGTTCGGGGTTTATTCAGCAGTTTGCTGTGGTCAGAAATCACCGCCATAAATAATAGGAGTCCTATCAGTTGATGGCTCCAGGGTAAGCAAGAATCTAGAAAGGAGCGAAAAGTTGTTGGTTTTCCTTAAGCAATGGGTGTAAGTTGACCTGTTAAAGATTAAATAATAAAAACTTTTGACTGTGTAGTTTATACATCTGTTGCAAATTATTTCCTCATCTCAGGGTGAGTCCTGATTGACTGACGAAAGTTCTGAAATTTGTGATTTAGGTTATTTTGGCTCTTGTCTTTATAGGCTTCCTTCAGCCTGTTTGATGGCAGCTAGCGATCCAATGCTCTCCAAACTTCGAGCTCCCGTATGGCCTCCATCCCCATTTTGGATGGGAGCTGAAGACTGGCTTTCCATTTGGCTTCTGAGTTTGTCGAGTTGGTCGGTCATCACATTAACCATGCTGCCGGGGGTCCGTTGTTGTACCCAGCTCATGCTTGCCGACAGTAGCAGTTCTTTGAGATACGCAAAGGAAAAGCCATCGGCGGCGGTTGCGATCGCATCTAACTCGGTGGGGGAGAGCTGCATATCTGGTTTGAGCTTTTGGTTCCATAGGGTCAGGTAAGCTACGCGCTCTGGAATGCCGGGGAGCTCAAAATGATATTTGCGATCAAACCGGCTGGGGCGCTCCAGGATAGCCATATCCAGTCGCTCTGGGTGATTGGTTGAGGCAATCATCAAGACCCCATCGTTGAGGGCAAAGCCGTCCAATTCGTTTAAGAAAAAGGAGCGATTTTCGTCATCAATCAGGGCATCGAGATCCTCGATTACAACGATACAGGGGGCGGTTTCTCGCACCCGCTCAAAGGCCACCCGCATATTGTCAGTATCCGTACTTTGGCGAGTTTTGAAGCTTTTAATATAGAGGCATGGATAGCCGCTGGTGTTGATCAGGGCTTTAACCATATGGGTTTTGCCATTGCCCGGTGGCCCAATAAAGAGGATGCCGCGCTTCCAAGGGACGTTGTACTCGGTGTACATGGCCTTGGCGCTAAAGAATTGTTCGACATCAGCGTAGATGTCTTCTTTAAGGGACCCTGCCAAAATCAGATTGTCTAGGGTAGCGCTTTGGATCGATTCAAATAAATCGCGGCTTTTGTGCCATAAACCGCCTTCAAAAACCATTACCTCATCTCGTACGTCAGAGTTCCAGCCACAGACGGTGGCAAAGAAATCGTCGGCAGCAGCTTGTGAGTCTGCCAAAATCCAGTAGTAGTGGCGCTCAAAATAGCCTTGGGGCCAGCTCAACTTCAGCACAATCAAACGATGTTTTTGCCAGAGCACTTCAAAACAGACGTTTTTTTGATCGCGACGAGGTTCCTGCTTTTTGGCGTTCCACTGGGTCATGGTGTGGTTGTAGACCGTTGTGGCACGCTGCTTGGGGGCGTATCCGGTTGAGCTGCTGACACTGGTGATGGTCCGGGTTTCGCAGTGGCCCTCCTCCGCAAATTTCTGCAGATCAAAGTAGTGACTGTCGCCCTCTAAGATAATTTTGTCAGGGTAGTATTCGCTTAATTGATAGCTGACATGATATGCGATCGCGCTGCTGGGCAATCTCAAGGCTTCTAGTATTAAGTGGGTCAAGTTCACAGGCCGCGGTGCAGACGAACGAATCATGTAAGGGGAAAATGGAGGTTGTTTGGCTTTGCTATAGACCATTGTGACCCGTTTATCTCAATTACGATTGCCGCAATAGATCTGACGGTGATAATGATAGGGCAGGGTCAGCCATCGATCAGGCCGCTGAGAAAAAGCCCAGGGTTTTATCCCAGGCATCTTCAGCCGATTGAGTGGCATAGTTTTGATCCGAGGGGTCAGCAAAGGTATGACCTACCCCTTCATAAATGTAAATATTGGCGTCTTTGCCCAGGTCAGCCAGGGCGGGCGGTTTCAAACCTACGAACCTCTCCGACCGGGATCCCTCGCTCATCCTCAGCAAAGATCCCGAATTTACACGAGATGATTTATGCGCAAAAAGGGCCACTTTTTGTTATAACGCATCTAAAGGTTGGCAGACTCATCACCCCGCCACTCCACCCCCCCCCCATGAGCGACTTTCCCAGCAATCCATTTATCGGCAACCCCTTTATGAGGGGGGAGCGCGATCAGCCGCCGACCGCTGCCCCCCCTCTGGCTGACCCGCCGCCTGCCCAAAAGTTGCCCCAAAAGTCGTCTCCAAAATCATCGACTGCTAAGTCAGCAACTCCAAAATTATCGCCTGGGGCAAGCGGTGTCCCAGGCGTTGCTAAGGCGGCTGAAATCGCCCCCGCCAAAAAAACTAAAAAAGTTCGCAAAAAGTCAGCTAAGAGTCAGGCTAAGCCCCCTACCTCCCCTGCGCCTGCTGACTCTGGCCCTGGCTATAAAGTACAAGTAATTGCGACGATTCCTATTTCAACAAATACAAATTTACCGGGGCGTGACTATCTTTGGTTTGCGGTGTACCCGATCATTCCCCGAGTGGGGGATTGTCTTTTTCATGATGGACGATACTTTCGCGTCAATGCTGTTTTTCTGTACGAAAATACAACACCAGGGTGGTGTGCAGATTTGGAGGTGTCCTACTATGCCAGACGTCGCTGACTCTGCCTGTCTCAGAGGGGAACCCCTTGGTATAACCAGTCCACGTAGGTGGACTAGAGCCCACAAGGGGCATATGGCTATAGCCTTTGGCATGGCTGCGCTAGCGCATTTGTAGGCGTGACTTCCAGTCGCTAGCGTTTTGTCAGTTAATCAGGTTTTAAGGTTTTCCGAGAAAATCTCATTCGTAATGATTTCAAGGCATTTGGCGGCGGCGGCGGGGGCCTTCATATAAACTTCAAGCTAAATCAAGGCTTGGGTGAGTCTCTGCAAAAGTGCTTTAGTTCTAATAGACCCCATGATAAAGATGTCACTATGCAATCAGGAAACTGATTGTATCTGCTGGAAAACAGGAGCACTTGAGATTAGCTTGATTGTTCTTCTAGAACATTGTTTATCAAGCTAGTTTGTTGGCTCCTCAAAGCAAGAACCGCTGATTGGAAAAGCAGAGAGGGGATGGGGTAACCCGTCCTCTCTCTGTTTAATAGGGGTTACCTAAAAAGCGACGTTTCCGTAGCTTTCTCTATCAATCAAGCCGCGAGGGCAGTTTAGGCATCTTTATGATTCGTTATATGACTTATATGACTTGAGCGGGAACTCAGTCTTTGCTTAACGGTCTTAGAGGATGTAGGAGGGGTCGCCACCGAGCTTCTTGATTGAAGGTGTAGGTTGTGGCCTGTTTCCCCATGGTTTTTGTGTGCGTACATTGTCACCTGCCAGTGGATATCGCGGCTAGTATTTGGTTTCTTTAAATGCATTTATCCTCCCAGCAAATGTCGGCCTCTTGGTACCAAGCTGCTGAGCAGAATAGCGATACTGACTCTGATCAGACAGCAAAATTGTTGCCGATGGTTTCAATTGTTGTGCCTGCATACAATGAATCGTTAATTTTGTGGGATAACCTTCAGCTCCTTTGTGAGTATCTGGGGTCTTTGGAGGATAGGTATCTTTGGGAGATCGTGTTGGTCAACGATGGCAGTCGTGATGATACTGGTTTCTTGGCTGATACGTTTGCAAATGCCCAACCTAATCTGATGGTTATCCACCACAGGGTCAATATGGGGTTGGGGCAAGCCCTCAAGACCGGCTTTGAGCATAGTCAGGGAGACTACATTGTCACCTTAGATCTTGATCTCAGCTATGCGCCTGATCACATAGAGGCGCTTTTAGAAAAAATACAAAAGAGTCGGGCCAAAGTTGTTGTGACGTCTCCATATATGCGAGGTGGCCGCGTCTCTAATGTGCCTTGGTCTCGCCTGATGCTAAGCGTTTGGGCCAATCGGTTTCTCTCGTTCGCGGCCCATCGTGATGTGGCTACCTTAACTGGCATGGTGCGTGTCTATGACGCAAGCTTTCTAAAGTCCTTGAGTTTTCGCTCGACTGGCATGGATGTTAATCCAGAGCTGCTCTACAAAGCCAAGGTGCTAAAAGTGCCTGTGGAGGAAGTCCCAGCTCATTTACACTGGCTCACAGGTGCTCAATCTCAGACCGCCAAAGCACCCCGTCGGAAATCAAGTATGAAGGTGCTGCGCCAAAGTTGGTCTGTTTTCTTCTACGGGTTTGTATTTCGACCTGTGATGTTTTTTGTGGTACCAGGGCTGCTGTTGTTATTGGGCTCCGGGATTATTCAGCTGCATGTGCTGATGCATTGTGCTCAAGCTTATCGAGACTTGATTCAGTCGGGGGCAACGATCGAGTTTACCCAAGCCATCTCGCAAGCGTTTGTAGAACATCCGCACGACTTTTTGTTGGCAGGGATTACGTTGATCTTGGCCATTCAGTTGTTGAGCCTGGGGGTGCTGGCGATGCAGCTCAAACATTATTTCGAAGAGAGTTTTTACCTGGGCACTCAAACGTATCGGGCAGCGCGGGCTCGAGGTTCGCAGCCTTAGGCGTCGACATTCTTAGAAGTCTACTTTAGATCTTAACCGATAGGAGACCTTGAAAATCATGGTTAATATGATCCCCAAGCCCGCGGCAACCATGCAGTTGCCGTCCGATCAAAATTCGTCTGGCCGGACGCTAGGTACCGAAGAAATCCAGCTATTGACTGAGGTGATTAACAGCGGCACGCTAACCAGCACCAAGGGGCAGTTTGTTAAAGCGTTGGAGCAGGACTTTGCTGAGCTGCTCGGGGTCAAGCACGCCTATGCCTGTGCTTCTGGCTCTGCGGCGGTCCATGTGGCAGTCGCGGCCATTGATCCAGAACCCGGTGACGAAATCATCACCACGTCTGTGACTGACATGGGTGCGCTGACTCCGATCCTTTACCAGGGAGCGATTCCGGTATTTGCTGATGTGGATCCAACCACTTGGAATGTGACCGCTGAGACCCTTGAGAAGTGCATTAGCGATCGCACTAAGGCCATTATGGTTACCCATCTGTTTGGCAACCCTTGCAACATGACTGAGATCATGGCGCTGGCAGAGGCCCGTGGGATTCCGGTGATTGAAGACACGGCTCAGTCGTTTTTAGCGACTCACCGTAAAGCATATGTAGGGACTCTGGGCACGATTGGCTGCTTTAGCCTACAGCAGGGTAAGCACATCACCACTGGTGAGGGCGGTATTGTGGTGACCAATGATGATGCATTGGCCCGTCGCATGTGGCTCTACATTAATAAGGCCTGGGGGTATGGCGATCCGAAACCTGACCATTATTTCCTGGCGCTCAACTATCGGATGACTGAGCTGCAGGGGGCGGTAGCCTGTGCCCAATTGCCCAAGCTGCACGGTGTGGTCAACAAGCGTCGTCGTTTAGCAAATAGGCTGACCCGTTTGATTCGCGAGGTATCGGGGATTGCAGCACCGCGTCAGGATACCCGTAATGCCCACGTTTTTTGGAAGTACTGCTTGGTGATTGACAGTGCAGTGGTTGAGGGGGGTGCTGTCGGGATCGCTAAGTGGCTAAAGGAAAATAAAGGGATTTTCTCAGCCCCGCGCTATATCCAGAAGCCTGCTTTCCGCTGTGCTGTTTTCCAAGATCAGCGCACCTTTGGCAACTCTCGATTCCCATTCACCCTGGCGCGACCTGAGGCCGTTGACTACGACGAGGCGAAGTATCCGGGCACCTTCCAGGGGCTAGAGCACGTGCTAGTGCTGCCTTGGAATGAAGGCTACACCAAGGAGCACGTGGTTTATATCGCGCAGTCACTTGAAGAGGCGGTGGCTGCCCTGAGCTAAGAGTTTCTACTAAGTCATTGCTCACTCGGTTAAATGTATTCCATTCCTTAAGTCGTATGCGCCAGTTGTTTGTAGACAAGAACGATCGAGATTTGAAAATCTTGATGTGGATCTTGCTGTTGGGATTGGGGTTGCGGATTGCGGTCATCCCACTGTCGATGACGACTGAGGGCGATGCCGCAGTCCGCGTTGGCCTAGCTGCAGAATGGTTAGAAAACCCAACGCTGATTTTGCATGGGGTTTGGTTGCCTCTACAGACTTACTACACAGCTGCTGCGATTTGGCTGACACAGGAATGGGTACTGACGCCAATCTACTTGAATATATTTTTCTCAGTGGTGACTGCTATCCCGCTCTATTACTTCACAAAGCATGAGTTTGGCACCTCTATAGCAGGCTTTGCCTCAGCTGCATTTCTTTTATATCCCATTGCTTTTCGCAATAGCTTGATGGCAATGTCAGATACGCCATTTGCCTTTTTTGTTGCGCTGGGGATGTGGGGGTTAGCGGTTGCTCGCCAGCAGAACAGTAGCGTCTGGTACGCAACTGTAGCTGGGCTGTCGATGTTGTTAGCGTCTGCTTTGCGATTTGAGGGTTGGATTCTAATCCCGCTGATGGCAGTCGTGCTATGGCGCAGGCCAAAGCAGATGCTGATATTTGTGGGATTGGCGATGCTGATGCCTCTGGCGTGGATTATCGGAAGTGGTCTGATTAATGGTGACTTTTTGTATAGCCTTAAGTATCAGGCCGAAGATACGGCAAGTACTTTGACGACTCGGGGTGGGATGACTTTGCTCAAGCGGTTTGCTAGAGCTATCTTCATCCCGGGTGTTTTAGCTTTTGGGATGACGCTGCCGCTGTTCGGATTATCGCTGTGGGGCGCGATCGCAAGCCTAACCCGTCGCAACCGAGCGGCTGTGTGGCTGGTGCCCTTTTTCGGGCTCTTTAGTTTGCTGTGCTACAAATCTGTCGGTGGCACAATGAATCTGCAACCTCGCTATGTTCTCGTTTTGGGGATGTTGCTGTTGCCCTTTGCGGTGGTAGGTTTGGAGGCAATCTGTTCCCCGAGGCGGCGGGCTTGGGTAGGGATGGCAACGCTATTGTCGATGCTGCCTTTGTCTTATGCTGCGCACTTGACCCGCCCTTTTTTAAATCGAGTGCTGGCAGATACGCAAATGCAAAAGCGAGAGACCCCAGCGAGCTTGCTTGAAGCCATACCTCGGTTAGCTCCTGCAACCCAGGATGTGATTCGGCTGGTGCAGCCGCAGCTTCAGCCAGATGATGCGATGTTGGTTTTGAATTTGCCTGAGATTGGCTATTTGATTCCTTACCCGATGGGTTTACCCGCATCTCGGTTAGGGATTTTCCCAGCTGGTGTGAGTAGCCCTCAGGGGCAAAGTAGGGTCAGTGCGTTTTTGTATAGCCAGTCGCAGGGACTCTTACTAGCCGCTCAACCCACCTTTTCCAATGATTCTGACCAACTTTTCCGTTGGCAGCCGACGCCTGAACTGACTGTCACCGTGCAGCCAGTTCAGACAGTGCACGATGTTGTTATCTATCGATATGTGGTTGAAAAATGACAAAGTCTTCTCTTAAGTTTGGTTTAGTAGGGGCCGGTGCGATCGCACAAACCCACGTTCAGGCGTTTGATAATACCGATTTAGCTGAGCTGACGGGGGTTGCTGATATCCGCATTGAGGCGGCTAAGGCCCTGGCCGAGACGGCGAAGTGCAGCAGCTTTCCGTCCTATGGGGCGATGGCTGAGCAGCTTGATCTCGACGCGGTGATTATCTGCACGCCGCCCACCACGCACCCCGAGATTGCGCTGTATTTCCTCAACCGGGGCATTCATGTGCTGTGTGAAAAGCCCTTTAGTATCGATGTCGAGAACGCTCGCAAGATGACCGAGGCGGCTCAGCAAAACGGCGTGCTGATCACCATGGCCTCCAAGTTTCGCTATGTTGAGGATGTGATCAAGGCCAAGAGCATTGTGCAGTCTGGCATCCTGGGCGACATCGTACTGTTTGAGAACGCCTTTACCGGGCGGGTGGACATGGCCAACCGCTGGAACTCTAACCCAGCAGTGAGCGGCGGCGGTGTACTGATGGACAACGGCACCCACTCCGTTGACATCATGCGCTACTTCTTGGGGCCATTGGCAGAAGTACAAGTGGTTGAAGGTAAGCGCATTCAAGGGTTGCCGGTCGAAGATACAGTGAAGATCTTTGTTAAGAGCACCGAAGGGGTGATGGGCAATGTCGACCTGTCTTGGAGCATCAACAAAGAGCTGGATTATTTCATTCGTATCTACGGCTCTAACGGCACGGTTTCCATTGGCTGGAAAGAGTCGAAGTATCGCCAGCATTCCAGTCGTGACTGGATTGTGTTTGGCAATGGCTATAACAAAGTCCAATCGTTTACCAATCAACTCAACAACTTCTCCAAGGCGATTCGGGGTGAGGAAGCACTGTTGATTACCGCAGCGGATGCGATCGCATCTGTTGAGGTGGTCACCGCCGCCTACCAGTCTTTGGACAAGAGCAACTGGACTCGGGTTCAAAGTCTGGAGGGCACCTTGGGCCTCAGCGGCAACCCCAATGGCAAACAGGTTTTTGCCGGAGAGCCTGCATGAGCGTGAGGATCCATCCGACCGCGATGGTGGAGGACAATGTCACCTTGGGTGACGGGTCCTCCGTCTGGGATAACGCTCATATCCGTCACGATACGCGCCTGGGTGAGGAGTGTATCGTGGGGGGCAAAAGCTACATCGCCTATGGGGTTACCATCGGTAATCGGGTCAAGATTAACGCCTCAGCCTACATTTGTAACGGCGTCACCCTGGAGGACGGCGTCATGATCAGCGCGGGTACGATTTTTACGAATGATCGCTTTCCCCGCGCCGCTACAACGGATCTAAAGTCGCTCTATTCTTCGGACCCAGATGAGCACACCCTGCTGACGCGGGTGTGTGAGGGAGCGACTATCGGGGCTGGCTGTGTGATCGGCAATGATCTTTCCATTGGTCGGTTTGCCATGGTGGGCATGGGGTCAGTGGTCACCAAATCGGTGCCCGATTTTCATCTAGCCTATGGGACACCTGCCCGGTCAACAGGCTGTGTTTGTCGCTGTGGTAACCCGCTGATGCGATTTCCCGAGGGTGACTTTGAAGAAACAGTCACCTGCTCCGCCTGTGGTCTTGAATATCACGTCAAAAATCGCGAAGTGACAGAGCTTTCGCCGCCAGTGTAAAGGTGGATAAGGGACCTGACGGAAAGGCATTAAAAATTAAAAGTTAACGGTTAAAAGTTGGGGAGAAAACAATCTGTATGAGATTTGTGTATCTCACCCTGGAAACCTTTAATCTTTAACCTTTAACTTTTAACCCTTAATTCTGTACCTCAATTTCTAATTGCCAAGATTGTTCTAGTTGCTGAAATCTTATGATTAATTCTAAAGAACGCTGGGCCATTGTCGGGGGCGGTATGTTAGGAATGACCCTGGCCCATCGGCTGGCTCAGGCGGGTAAACAGGTGACGCTCTTTGAAGCAGCGCCTGAGTTAGGTGGGCTGGCCAGCGCCTGGCAGCTAGGGGAGAT
>JBCCRZ010000129.1:0-11568 GCA_039200855.1 Cyanobacteria bacterium P01_D01_bin.44
CCTCACCAATGCGGTGATTCAGATTTTGACGGTGCTACCGCAGATGGGCACTGGGTTCGAGTCGATCCGCTCGGTGGGCGAGATTTTAGAATGTGCCGACCTTGAGCAAAATCAGGGCAAGCAGCGGGTGACTTCGGTGCGGGGTGACTTTTGTTTTGATCAGGTGAGCTTTACCTACCCAGACAGTCTGGAACCCGCCATTAAAACGCTGTCGTTGCGGGTATGCTCGGGCGAAACCCTGGCCATTGTGGGGCCGTCGGGGGCGGGTAAATCAACCTTGCTAAGCTTAGTGATTGGGTTTGTGAAACCCACCCAGGGCGAGATTTTCCTGGATAGTCAACCGATGACGACCCTTGACCTGCGCACCTATCGTCAATTTTTAGCGGTGGTCACCCAGGAGACGGTTTTGTTTGAAGGCACCATTCGAGACAATATTTTGTATGGGGCGAACCCTTTAGTCGAGTTTGGGCAACCCTCTGATCAAACCCACCTAACCACCCAGCAACTTTGGCAGGCCATCAAGGATGCGAATGCTCTGGAGTTTATCGAGCGACTGCCGGATGGACTTGAGACCCCCATTGGCGAAAATGGCGTTAAGCTCTCAGGGGGGCAGCGTCAGCGACTTGCGATCGCCCGGGCATTGATCCGTAACCCGCGCGTGCTGGTGTTAGACGAGGCGACGGCGTCTCTGGATACGGCCTCTGAGGCTTTGATCCAGCAGGCATTGCAGCGGTTGATGCGAAACCGCACAACTTTTGTGGTAGCCCATCGGCTGTCTACGATTCGCAACGCGGACCGGATTGCAGTAATGCGAGCCGGGCAACTGGTGGAAATCGGCACCCATGATGAACTCCTGGCCAATGCCGACCTATACTCAAAGTTACACGCCCTACAGCGACTGTAGACTTTAGCGACTATTTAGCAAGAGCCAATCTCCGCGTCTCCGTGTCCTCCCGTCCCCGCGTCCTCTACGACCCATGCAAACCACCGCAGACTATTCCTGTGCTTTTTGTGGCGAAACCAGTACCACTTTTATAGATATCAGTGTCGGGTTTAGCCAGCGCTATGTCGAAGACTGTCAGGTGTGCTGCCGTCCGAATATTTTGTATATCTCCATCGATGAAGACACGCTTGAGGTTGAGATTCAGACCGACTATGAGGAATGATGTGACCTGGTAGGCGATTGGTTGAGCCCTCAGATTTCCATGCTCAGCTAGACGAATAATTTAGGTCATGTCTCAGGTCAGCCTCTGTCAATAGGACTTTGACTCATCAATTAATGATTCGTCATAAATCTCGGTGTAGGCAAACCTTATGCTGGAAATACAAGGGTTTTAGGCAGGCTCATAGAATGACCTGTCGATTTAACTCCCACAAGGGCAAAATTTAACCCTGGGATAACTGCTTGTAGTAGAGTGCATTAGGATTTTCAGGTAGGAGCTATTGTCAAAGTCATGATGAACAATACTTTATTTCGTCCGTCAGCCATCAAAGAGAATAGACGAAAATTTAATCCTGACGGCTTTGACCTGGCAGCGGCGTTAAAAGCGAGGGAAGCTGAAGCTAAGGCACCCCCTAAACCCAAATCCTTACCCAAAACGGCCTCTGGGGCCAATTATCTAAAGGGTTTTTCAGATTTTCAATCCGTAGAATTAATCAGCAATGCGTCTGAAGCTGAAGCCACGCTGGTGATTGAAGCCGCTTACAAACAGGTTTTTGGCAATGCCCATTTAATGGAAAGTGAGCGATTAGCCACGGCAGAATCTCAATTGCGCAGCGGTCAAATCACGGTGATGGAATTTGTCCGTCAGTTAGCTAAGTCAGAGCGGTATCGTGCCTTATTCTTTGACAAATGCCCTAATCTAAGGGCGGTTGAGCTAAATTTTAAGCATTTGTTGGGTCGTGCCCCCGAAAGTCAGGCAGAAGTTTCTCAACATATTAGTCTTTTGGCCAAAGGCGGGTTTGACGCCGAGATAGATTCCTATCTAGATAGTGATGAATATTTTCAAAGTTTTGGGACGACTATCGTTCCTTATTATCGCGGTTATAAAACCCAAACCGGCAAAAATTTAACTGGGTTTACCCATGCCTTTCAATTGCTGAGAGGGGCCTCTAGTAGTGACAAATCGATGTCTGGCAATACGTTGCCTCAGCTACAGACCTCACTGCTTAGGGATAAATCGAGTGAGATTCAACCGCTTTCTACACCGCCTGTTTTAGTCCCAGCGGTCCTGTTCTTTAAACCAACACCCAGGGTAGAAAAACCGATCGAAAATCTCGATTGTGTGCCTAGATATAAATCGCCAGAGTTTTTGACGGAGCCTGTTTCACCCAATACCTGGCTGAAAGAATTTAAAGCTCGCGAGGCCGTTGCCAAGTTTTCGGCTCAACGTAGGAGTGAACCCATCAAAGCGAGTCGAGGGGCTGCCGTTGAGGATGTCGAAATTGCCATCCGAGCTGCTTATAAACAGGTGTTTGGCAATGCCTATTTGATGGAGAGCGAAAGATTCCCGATGGCTGAGGCCATGGTCAAAGAAGGGAAACTCACGATCAAAGGCTTTATTCGGGAGTTGGCCCAATCAGATCTATATCGTTCTTTATTTTTTGAGAGTTGCCCGAATATCAGGGCGGTTGAGTTAAACTTTAAACATCTTTTAGGGCGTGCCCCCGATAGTTCCCAAGAAGTCGCTGATCATCTCTTTATTTTAGAAAAAGGGGGATTTGCGGCTGAGATTGATGCTTACCTAAATAGTCAAGAGTATCAGCAGAATTTTGGGGATGATACGGTTCCCTATTATGTGGGCTACAAGACTCAAACTGGCAAAAACGTAGCCGGTTATAATCGGATTTTTGAGGTGGTTAAAAGCGATTCGAGTAGCGATCGCTCCACGGCGTCTGATCCTATATTTATGCAGCGGCCTCGACTTCAAAAGGCTTTGCTCGACAAGCCCAAGTTCTACAAAAAATCAAAACCTGTCTTCAACCCTGAAGGGTTTGACTTAGCAAGAGCGCTCGGGATCGGAGGGTATCAACCAGCGCCTGAAATTGATCCTTATCTCTCAATTAGTAGTGCCTACATCCGGGCTTTTGCCGACAGTAAACCCTTAGAATCAGCGGCGGGGGATGCGGTTGAAACGATAGATCTGGTTATTGAGGCGACCTATAAGCAAGTTTTTGGCAATGCTCATCTCATGGAAAGTGAGCGGTTACCCCAAGTTGAGTCTCAGTTTCGCAGTGGTCAGATCACGGTGATGGAATTTGTCCGTTTATTGGCCAAATCCAATCGCTATCGTGATTTATTTTTTAGCAGTTGCTCCAACTTGAGGGCGATTGAATTAAATTTCAAGCATCTGTTGGGGCGCGCACCTGAGAGTCATGCTGAAATCTCTCAGCATATTCAGATTCTGGCAGACGGTGGGTTTGACGCTGAGATTGATGCCTATCTGGACAGCGATGAATATTTCCAAAGCTTTGGAACAGATACGGTTCCCTACTATCGAGGCTATAAAACTCAGCTGGGTAAAACCCTTTCTGGATACACCCGGTCTTTCCAATTGTTGCCAGGGGCGTCTAGTAGCGATAAATCAACCTCTAAAGACGTTTATGCTGCACTCGATCAAAATCTGCTCAGCGATCGCAGCCATCAGATTCAACCCCTTTCAGGCAACCTTAGCCTGGATGATTTGCCCACCCAAGCACCGTCGTCGCCATCTAATGAGTATGTTGCGGCGATTAAGGCGCGACCGACCTATCCCAAGCCTACAGGGTTGCAGTCGATCACCTATAACTACGTTCCACCCGTTTCCCCTCAGCCCGTTCAGTATCAGCCCATAACCCTGAGACCCCAACTCGACCTTGAGAGGGCGCGGGTGATTGAGACTCGGCCTTTTCTTGAAATCAGGGACAAGCAACTGGCGGTTGCTAGACAGACTCAATACTATAAAGCTGTCGCCAATGTTGAGCCTATCAAGTTTAATCTAGGCAGCTCTGATCAGGACAAAGAAGTTGTGATTAGAGCCCTCTACAAACAGGTTTTGGGCAATGCCTACGTCATGGAAAGTGAACGATTAGCGGTTGCCGAATCCCAATTGAAAATGGGCAACATCAATGTTGCCGAATTTGTGGGGCGGCTAGCCAAATCAGACTTGTATAAGTCTCGGTTCATTGATAACTACCCCCGCTATCGAGTCCATGAATTGAACTTCATCCATTTGCTGGGTCGGGCTCCCGATGATTACCAGGAAATCCTTTATCACAATGATTTGATAGAGAGCCAAGGGTATGAGGCTGATATTGATGCCTATACCAATAGTGACGAGTATCAAGCCGTTTTTGGGAAAAATATCGTTCCTTACTATCGGGGCAATCAGAGCAAAACGGCTCAGAAACTGTCGGGATATCCCAATATTTTCTAGAGCCTTCCGAGGGTCTCCCCGGATGCTCAAACTGATGGGCAAGCTGTGAAGAGCGCCCATCTCTAGATGGCAACCTAACTCATGTGTATTTGTGCTGTGGGACGGCTAGATAAGTTGCCCATGGCGCGAGTATACTAATACTAAGCAAGGTTACGATTTGTTTGACCTTGGGGGTAGCTGTTGGCCGTTTGGCCTCTAACGGTTGCCTAGCGACTATGGGCCGAGTGACGCTGCCGTCTGACGTTTTTTGCGTTAACTCTTTGCGTCATCCAGCCCGAGCTTGGTTTGACGTTTGGTTTGGAGCTTGTTAACCCGGTGGAGTCCCCTCATCCGCATCAGATGCGTCAGTACGATGCTGTTGCGATCGCAGCGTACTACAGTCGTCGTCCTTGGACTGTTATATGGCGAGCCCTCAGTGTTTTTTGGATACTCGGTGGTTTTACCCTCGGCCTATTGTTTGATCGCTGGTTTAATCAAGAAGCTGCCAATCGGCAAAAGCGCGCCAACCAACTTCGACGGATTTTGACGGACCTGGGCCCCACGTTTATTAAGGTTGGACAGGCCCTTTCTACCCGCCCCGATCTGGTCCGTCCCGATTTTTTAGACGAGCTGATCAAGCTACAAGATCAGCTGCCCGCTTTCTCGACCGAGGTTGCTCATCGCATCATCGAAGCCGATCTGAGCCGCACGCCAGAAGAAGTTTTTAGCTATATGTCAACTGAGCCAGTGGCGGCGGCGAGCTTGGGTCAGGTCTACAAAGCCCGACTCTACAGTGGTGAAGAGGTGGCGGTCAAAGTGCAGCGTCCCAACTTGCTGCCAACTATCTGCCGAGATCTCTATCTGATGCGCTGGGCGGCTGGGTGGCTCGCGCCCTTTTTGCCGCTCAATCTTGGTCACGATCTGACTCTGATTGTAGATGAGTTTGGTAGCAAACTTTTTGAGGAGATTGACTACCTCAACGAAGGGCGCAATGCCGAAAAGTTTGCCGCTAATTTTCAAGATGACCCTGTGGTTAAAGTTCCAGCTATTTACTGGCGCTACTGTAGCACCCACGTACTCACCCTGGAGTGGATCGACGGCTTTAAGCTAACTGACTTAGATCGGGTGCGCCAGGCGGGGCTGGACACTGATACGCTGATTGAGATTGGCGTCACCGCTGGTCTGCGGCAGCTACTAGAGTTTGGCTTCTTTCACGCCGACCCCCACCCCGGCAACCTGTTTGCCCTCCCAGATGGGCGCATGGCCTACATCGACTTTGGCATGATGGATCAGCTCGATCAGTCGATGAAAGAAACCCTGGTGGATTCGGTGGTGCATCTGATCAATCAGGACTATGGGAACCTGGCAAATGACTTTGTGAAGCTGGGTTTCTTGACCCCCGACACAGATATTCGACCGATTGTGCCCGCCTTTGAGCTGGTGTTCCAAGATGCGATCGGGGCCAGCGTCGGCAATTTTAATTTCAAGAGCATCACCGATAAGTTCTCAGAGGTGATGTACGAATATCCGTTTCGAGTCCCGGCCAAGTTTGCGCTGATAATTCGTTCGCTGGTGACCCAGGAAGGGCTGGCACTCACCTTAAACCCGGCCTTTAAGATTGTCGAAATTGCTTACCCCTATGTGGCCCGTCGGCTGCTTATGGGCGAAACTCCATCGCTGCGGCGACGCCTTATCGATGTGCTGTTTAAGGACGGACGCTTTCAATGGCAGCGACTTGAGAATATGATTCGCATCGCCCAGGGCGATCAGGGCTTTAATCTGATCCCAACTGCTGGGTTGGGTATTCAATTTTTGGCGTCTGAAGATGGGCAATATCTGCGGCAGCAAATCCTCCTGGCGCTGACCGAAGACAATCGTCTCCATACCGAAGAGGTCAGCCGTCTTTGGGATCTGGTTAAAGGTGAACTAACCCCCGATCGACTATGGGGTGCGGCCTGGACTGCATTAACAGATTTCTCTCGTGAACGGGCGGCAGCGCTAGTGCCTGGAGTAGGAGATTTAACGGCGGGGTTAAAGCGATAGCTAGGCTAGGATGGCTTTCATTGGCTCGCACCCCAACTGACCGCTAGACAGTCAGACTCTGAAAAACTTCAATCAGAATAAAGAGGTTTTCCACATAGGGGAGTTATCACTGCAAATGCCTCTAATAGCCCATGCTTTAACTGAGAGATGAATGGTACCCTCTGGCTGAATGGGTAATCTCTCCTTTAGCTTTTCTCTCACACGATATCGTTTGCTAGCTTCTAAGCCTGCAAGATAACGCTGGGTCTTGCCATTCCCGCTGAGTAGCGGTAGCCAGTAATCATCAAAATCTTTGAAAGGTGTCGGGACCTCAAGGCGCTGCAACTCAACCGATTGCAACCCAACTGTCGCAAATAGCTGCTGCAGGGGTTCGGGTTGGGACAGCGGATATCGATAGGCTGGATCAACCTTGGCCGCATTTGGATCTAGTTCGATGAGCGCATCCCACAGATATCGTAGCGGTTGCATCCCTTCTACAAAGTCCCAACAGTAAGCGGCCACAAGCCCGCCTGGACGGGTAACCCTGATGATTTCTGATAAAGCCTGGGCAGGGTTGGGCATGACATTGAGCGCTAATCCCGATACCACAACATCAAAATCACACCAGTCTTTGGGTAGACTTTCCGCATTACTCACCTCAAACTGTGCTTTGGGGCAAGCCTTTTGGGCATAGTTAATTCGTTCCTCAGACGGGTCAAGGCCCCATATTCGCTGGGGTGAGGCTAACGCTAAAATCTCTGTTGTCAGTGCACCTGTGCCACAACCCACATCGAGCCAGCTGCGGTTGGGGCCCACATTTAACCAAGCCAGAAATTTGCGGGCGACAAGTTGGCTCCAGCGACCAATAAAGGCATGGTAGGCACCTGGATTAGACATCATTTGTAAAGGGATTTGTATGACTAACCGTGTCAGCCTATGGATAGGCCCATGATAATGCCTCAAACTGGTTCTGTTGAGGGGGGCAAATGATCGCTTTATGATAGCGATCTGACCCGTTTTTCGTGCATTGACGGAAGGCAGGTACGCTGATAGCATAAATCCTGTAAGCCTTTATCTATTGAGAGTTTTGACCCTGTTATCTGGCAGCGGGATTCAAGTTATTAAGGTGATTGCCTTGGTGAGATTGAGCTTATGTTCAATTGCCCAGGTAGGTTGGGGCTTGGTGATTAAAAAAGCTTTTTAGGACTGCAAAAATGCTCAAGAGTTTAAAGCCTAAAAATTTACTTGGCTTCCTAGGCATATCTAAGGAATCAGACGCATCATCTGATGGGACTCGATTAAGGACAGCGACAGTTAAAAAGCCTGCTCAGCCTAAGTCATCAAAAACTAAGTCGACTAACAAGCCTGCTCAACCTAAGTCGTCGGTCTCTGCGCCACCTGCTCAGACAGTTACCACGAGCCCGGTTATTAATGGTCGAGTTCAAGTTCGAATTCTACCTGAGGATAAGGCTAAAACCTCAGCTGATAAGTATCGCGACGCGCTGGCTAGCTATGGTGTGGTAGAGCATATAGACGGGGCTCCTTCTTTAGAGAATATGGACCTTGTGATTAGAGCTGCGTATAAGCAGGTCTTTGGCAATGCTCACATTATGGACAGCGAGCGATTGCTCATCGCCGAATCTCAGATGCGGAATGGCCAAATCACCGTGAGTGATTTTGTACGGCAATTAGCACAGTCTGATCGATATAGATGCCTATTCTGGGATAAGTATCCTAATGTCACTGCAATTGAGTTAAATTTCAAGCATCTATTGGGGCGTGCTCCCGAGAGCCATGAAATTTCTGAACACATTCAGATTATTGCGGCAGGCGGGTTTGAAGCAGAAATCGATTCTTATCTGGATAGTGATGAATATTTCCAGACATTTGGGGATTACCGAGTGCCCTATCCCCGAGCCTATGACACAGTGGGCAAAGATGTAGTCGGCTTTACACGCTCATTTCAGTTATTCGGCACGGCTTGTAGTAGTGACAAGTCAGGTTTTGGGAGTGATAGTCTTAGCGCTTATGCCAGTTTGATGCAAGATGCGCCCGGCAGCATCCCCCCACTCAGACCGCTCCCTGAGTCATTTCCCGAAGCGCTTACTATTGGTCCAGAGCCGCGTATCCCCTTAGAATTTGTGGCTATGGCAAGGCAGTTATTAGCAAAAAGGAACGGTACTTACTATAACTATTAGTGCCTAGAACTATTGCGATCGCAAGCCAGTTAATCTCCAACGGGACCTCAAATCCAGTGGCTCCATTAATATCAGCCTGAAGCTTCGGCAGCTTCTCGGTCTCAACTCGTTTGGTTGCCTTTCTTTCTGCAAGCCCCATGTACTCTCCTAATATTTTTTTAATGCATGGGCTGCTGATAAAGAACTCGCCATACAAAAACGTGGCATGCAATAGACTGCATACCACGTCTTATTGGGACTTAAAATGTCTTCCAATAGCCTTTTCTACTTACGCTGAGGGCTTTGGTAGTAGATCTTACTGCCGCGATCGGAGACAAAGTAGCATCGCTTATAAGAACGCCAGAGCGATTTCAGAATAGGCAGTTTGGACTCGCGATAAAACTCTCCTAAGACGGGTTTGATCGCCTCTGTTGCCTCTTTAAGATGATAGTGGGGGATGCTCAAAAAGATGTGGTGAGCCACATGGGTACCAATGTTGTGGTGGATAGGATCAAACAGCCCATAGCTGCGATCAATGGTAGAGAGTGCGCCTTTGAGAAAATACCAGTCTTTGCCACGGTACCAGGGGATATCGTCTTCGGTATGGTGCAAGAAGGTGACCAAATCGAGCCACATTACAAACACGATATAGGGCATCACATAGTATTTAGCCAAAAAAAACAGGCCAAACTGAAAGCTAACGCCTGCCAAAAAGACCAGCATCAAGCTACAGCAGATCGTGCTGGTGAGGACGGCGCGTTTTTCGTGGGGGCGAAACAGGGGACTATCGGGCAAAAAGTGAGACCCTTGTTTACCCGGTGAACGACGAAATAGGTACAGCGGGTAGACAAACAAAATCAGGTGAAAACGGGCCAGCTTTTCGTACCAAGACATCTGTTTGTACTGGCTTTCGGTGACCGGATACCAACTCTCGTCCGTATCGATGTTGCCGGTGTTGGCGTGGTGGGTGCGATGGCTAATGCGCCAACCGTGAAAAGGCACCAAAATAGGGGTGTGACTGAGGTGACCGACTAAATTGTTGAGCCAACGGTAGCGGGAAAAAGACCCGTGACCACAGTCGTGACCAACCACAAATAAGGCCCAAAACATTGTGCCCTGCAGTACCCAGAAGATGGGAAAGAACCAGGCTTGATTAATCGTTGCAGCGGCCCAATAGAGCAAGGCAACAATACCTATATCGAGAAAGAAGTAAGCCAGCGATCGCAACAAGTTTGACTTAAAGCAGTGGGCCGGAATTGCCTGGCGTACATCTTGGAGGGTAAAAGGAAGGGTTTGACGATTAGGCCGAGAAGCCAATGAAGACGGACGAGAAAGTAAACTAGAGGTCACTCGTTAGGTATCCTACATAAATTAATATGCGGGGATAAAAAAATTGGGTGAGCCAACTTGCGGACTGCCCACCTATCCCCACAAGAGGCTCATTGTACGCCTTAACATTCCTTAATACTAGGGCGAACCTGCGGATAAGGGAGCGGCTCATCGGGGGCAAGGCGTTTGTATCGTGGGCGACGTGGCGTCAAAACTGTCTGGATTTCGGCGTAAGCTAGGTAGGTGATCGCAATGATTCATATTGATTGAAGCTTTATGTTTGCTTTTCACCATCGCACTAAAATCGTTGCCACCCTTGGGCCTGCAAGCGCCTCCCCTGAGATGCTCCAGCGCATGGTAAAAGCGGGCATGAATGTAGCCCGACTCAACTTTTCCCATGGGAGCCACGCTGATCATCAGCGGGTGATCACGATGCTCAGGGCGGTTTCTCAAAGTTTGGACACGCCGGTGACGATCTTGCAAGATCTGCAAGGGCCAAAAATCCGGGTGGGGCAGCTGACGAATGGGGCAATCGCTTTATCCGCCGGAGAGCGGCTGACGCTGGTGCCCATGGCCGACTTTGTTGAGCAATCTGCAACGGTGCCGATTGACTACGCCCATCTGGCCGAAGAGGCGGTGCCTGGCACGCCTATCTTACTCGATGATGGGCTGCTAGAGCTAGCTGTGAGCCAGATAGAGGGGAGCGCTGTACATTGCCAGGTGGTGCGGGACGGTATGCTCAAAAGTCGGAAGGGGGTCAATCTGCCCAGCTTAAACTTACAGCTGCCGTCCCTGACCGACAAAGACCGTCGCGATTTGCTGTTTGGCATCGAGCAGGGGGTTGATTGGATTTCGCTGAGCTTTGTGCGCACGGCTGAGGATTTGCGATCGCTAAAGGCCATCCTCTCCGAGCACAATGCTGACATCCCGGTGATCGCCAAGCTCGAAAAGCCCCAGGCGATTGAGAATTTGGAAAGCATTTTGGATGTGAGCGACGGGGTGATGGTGGCGCGGGGCGATCTAGGCGTCGAGGTCAGCCCAGAGCGGGTGCCGATGATCCAAAAGCGCATCATCCAACGCAGCAACGAGCGAGGGGTGCCGGTGATTACGGCCACCCAAATGCTAGAAAGCATGATCCACAGTCCGCGACCCACCCGCGCCGAGGCCAGTGATGTGGCCAATGCCATTGTCGATGGCACTGACGCGGTGATGCTCTCGGGGGAGTCGGCGGTGGGTGAGTATCCGGTGGATGCGATCGCAATCATGGGCAAAATTGCCCGCGAGGTCGAAAAAGACACCACCTTTAAGAACTTTCCCCCCATCATCAATGATGATACTAATGCCCTGAGTGAGGCCCTGGGCTCCGTCGACAAGCTTTTAGACTTGCGCTGCATTGTTGCCTTTACCAGCACCGGATATACCGCCCGCCTGGCCGCCGCCGAGCGCCCTCGAGCCCCGGTGGTGGCAATCACCACCAACCCGGCGGTGTATCACCAGCTCAATTTGATCTGGGGGGTGCGCCCGCTGCTGGTGGATACTGAGATCAATAATTTTGAAGACATGCTAAGCCAGTCCGAGGACCATCTGCTCAGGCGGCAGATGGCTGAGCCGGGAGATCGGATTGTGATTATTGCTGGCATTCCCAC
>JBCCRZ010000130.1:0-11488 GCA_039200855.1 Cyanobacteria bacterium P01_D01_bin.44
GGCGATGGCCAAAATGTACGCGATTGGCTTTATGTGGTCGATCACTGTAGTGCCGTCAGCAAAGTGCTGCTCGAGGGCACACCGGGTGAGGTCTATAACATTGGCGGCAACAACGAAGTTAAAAACCTCGATCTCGTCCATATACTGTGCGAGATTATGGACGAACTTGCCCCAGATATTCCCGTACGCCCCGCTAAGCGTCTCGTTAGCTTTGTCAAAGATCGGCCTGGGCACGACCGCCGCTACGCCATCGATGCCAACAAAATTAAAAACCAATTGGGCTGGCAACCGACCGTCACCGTTCGAGAAGGATTAACCCAGACTATCCAGTGGTATCTAACTCATCAAGCGTGGTGGCGTCCGCTGCTGTCAGAAGAATATCGCGCTTACTATGATAGTGTCTATGCCGTCAAATAATTAAGTCGTTGATCCGCTGAGGTGGTCATGCAAATCTGTGACGCAGATCACACACCCTAAACTTCTAGACACTAACATGAATGTTCAGAGGGATTCATTTTTTTTGATGAACTTTGTTTAGACTTCAAGATTTTATGACGAAATACTGAAGTCCCTTCACAGTTTGATTTAACCCGTCAGGCCAGCACTCCCATGAGGATTTTTGCTTGACCAAGGCTAGGCAAGGTATTCAAGATTCACCCATCCTGGTTAACCCCATCAAATAGAATTTTGTATTCCCTTGAAAGGTAAATTTTTTTCAGAGAGTTGCAGAAAACTTGCCTGATCGTGGATTTAGATTGTGAAGATAAGTTTATGAAGATAAGTTCATGATTCAGGGTTTTCCCTATCCTGCTCCACGGAACTTATTTCATCAGATAGGCGCTTTTGAATCGGGTAAGCATCACCAAGGGTTAACAGTTACAAAGGCCGTTGCCAACACCAGGTAACGATCTAATTTGATTTCTTTTTTACAACATTTGACTAGGATGTCAACTCACTAGGATGTCGGCCAATGTTGTGGAATTTGTTGAGCGCTGTGTGTTGAAGAGAATTGTGCTCAATTAATCGGAGTTAGCTATGAAACTGATGCTCGTTTGTACGTCGGGAGGCCACTTTGCGACGATGAAAAGCCTTGAGCGCTTTTGGTCGCAGCACGAAAGAGTTTGGGTCACCGACTTTAAAGAAGATACGCGCTCATTGACAGCAACAGAGAAGGTCCATTGGCTACCTTACCAAGCTCCCAGAGACATCGCAGCGTTTGCTTTAAATCTGCCCAAGGCGATTAATCTGGTTTGGTCAGAGAAACCCGATTTAATCGTTTCAACCGGAGCCAGTATTGCTGTCAACTTTGCACTGGCCGCAAAGCTCACGGGCAAGGATTTTACGTTTATCGAAAGCCTATCACGCTCCAGAGAGTTGAGCCTGTCTGGCAAGCTGATTTATCCAATCTGCAATGAGCTGTATGTTCAGTGGCCAAGTCTATCGGAGAGGTATGACAAAGCGGTGTTTGCAGGACATGTTTAGTGGGTACGACCACCCCGATCTCTCAGCTCGGTGATTGGGCCTTTTTAAGGTATCCAAGGGATTACATCTACCATTTACAAGCATCATTCCATCATCATTGATTCTCCAGTGAATGCATGATTACTGTAACCTTAGGCACTATACCTTATCCGTTTAGCCGAGCCATTGCCTGGTTAAATCTGTTACTAGAGAAGGAGATTATCTCTGAACCCGTTTTTCTGCAGCACGGTATCACAGATATCAAAACAGTCCGCAGTCATCGGCTGATTACGGCTGTTCCACTCTTGCCCGCCCAAGAGCTGGCTGAGAAAATTAGTGCATCCCGCCTGGTCATTTCCCATGCAGGTCAGGGCTCAACCCGTAAATTAGCTGCTCAAGCCAAAAGCTTTGTGATCTTGCCTCGTCTCTCTGAGCACGGTGAGCATGTAGACGATCACCAGTTGCTTTTTGCCGAGGGTGTTGAGCAACTGGGGGTGACCGTTTGTATGAGTGCAGAAGACTTAGAATTGGCAGTCCAACAGCCCCCCGATCCGCTCCAAAAAGATTTGTTCTCAGGTCCGAAATTGGGTGACTTTTTAGCTAAAAAATACTCACCGGATGGCACCCATGCTGTCATGGGTCAATACGCTAATCAGCAACTGCGAGCAGTTGAATAATCACTGTTGACTATCGAGATCTTAGTGCAAAGATCATACCTTTTGCCTGTTGATTGGCAACTCACCCTCTCTTGGCAGTAATCCTATGAAGCCGTTACTCATTAGCACGTCTGATCTCAAGGGTGGAGCAGCGCGAGCTGCCTATCGACTGCATCAGGGGTTACAAAAGATAAACGTGAGGTCTCAAATGCTGGTGCAAACTCAGCACAGTGATCAAGCGACTGTCACGGGTATGAACCGGGCTGCTGGCATTGGGCAAGCCAGAGCAAGCCTCAGGATCACTTTGGATCACTTACCTCTAAAACAATATTCGAAACGAAGCGAGTCTACCCTATCTGTGCAATGGCTGCCCGATCGCGTCAAGGCCAGGGTAGATCGGTTAGATCCAGATGTGATTAATCTTCACTGGGTGAATGGGGGCTTTCTTCAAATCGAAACCATCGCCAAATTTAAACAACCTGTTTTTTGGACACTCCACGACATGTGGCCATTTACGGGTGGCTGTCACTATGATCAAATGTGCGATCGCTACACAGAGAGCTGCGGAGCCTGCCCACAGCTCGGTAGCCATCAAGCCAAAGATTTATCTCGGCGCATCTGGCAACGCAAGGCTAAAGCCTGGAAAAATACCGACCTGACTGTGGTGGCCTTAAGCTCATGGTTAGGGCAGTGTGCCAAGTCCAGTGCACTCTTTAAAGAGAAACGGGTCGAGATTATCCCCAATGGGCTGGATACCGAACTCTATAGACCGATTGAACGGCAAATTGCTCGCAACCTGCTGAAGCTACCCCAAGACCGACAGTTAGTCCTCTTCGGTTCGCTTAAGGCCACGGGCGACAAACGTAAAGGGTTTCACTTGCTGCAGCCAGCCCTGCAAGAGCTCGCAAAATCTGGTTGGAAAGACCAGCTTGAGCTCGTCATTTTTGGGGCCTCTCAACCTGACCGCGCACCCGAGTTTGGCCTTAAAACCCATTACTTAGGCACCCTGAATGACGATCTCTCCCTGGCCCTGGCCTATTCTGCCGCAGATGTTTTTGTCTTACCTGCCGTCCAAGAAAACTTAGCCAATACCGTCATGGAGGCTCTGGCCTGTGGCACCCCCTGTGTGGCTTTTGACATCGGCGGCATGCCGGATATGATTGAGCATCATCAAAATGGATATTTGGCTCAGCCCTACAAAATTGATGATTTGGCCCAAGGTGTCATTTGGGTTTTAGAGCACTCAGAAAGACATCAAAAGCTCTGCGCTCGAGCCCGCGAGAAAGTCAACCAGGAATTTACCCTGGGGATTCAAGCTCGTCGGTATGAGGCTCTTTTTAGGGGGACTGACCGATGATCATGCCCAATTTTTTGCTAATAGGGGCTGGGAAAGCTGGCACAACGGCAATTTATGAGTATCTCAGGCAGCATCCCCAGGTCTACATGAGCCCTGTCAAAGAGCCCAACTATTTTGCCTTTATGGACGCACCTGTCAATTTTAAGGGGCCGGGGGAGGATGCCATGATCAACCGGACCTCTATCACAGATATGGAGCGCTATCAGGCACTGTTTAAGGGGGTTCAAAATGAGTCAGCTATTGGTGAAGCCTCCCAATGGTATCTCTACAGTGAGCAGGCCGCTGGGCGCATTCAGCATTATCTGCCAGATGTCAAAATGATCGCGATCCTGAGGGATCCTATCAAGCGAGCTTATTCAGATTTCTTGCATTTTGTTAGAGACGAGCGAGAACCGATCAAAGATTTTGAGCAGGCCCTCCAGGCAGAAGAGCATCGCATTCAAAACCACTGGGGGTTTGGTCACTATGTGCGGCGAGGGCTTTACTACGGGCAAGTCAAACGCTACCTTGATCGCTTTGATCGCAGTCAACTTCAGATTTATCTGAATGAAGATCTCAAGGCAGACGCCACATGCCTGATGCACAATATTTTTCGATTTCTCAACATAGAGGCCTCTTTTCTACCAGATACTTCCTATCGGCCTAATGTGTCTGGGATTCCCCAGAATAGGCTCTTACATAAATTCCTAGGAAAATCTAATCCGGTGAGGACCCTGATAGAGCCTTACGCCCCCGCCAGTCTGCGTAAAGCCATGATTACCCTCAAAGGCCGTAATCTCTCGCAACCGCCGTTGTCGCCAGAGATCCGTCAACAGTTAATTCCTATTTTTCGCGATGATATTTTGAAGCTTCAAGACCTGATTGATAGAGATCTCTCCGCGTGGTTGCAATAAACCAAAGATAATCAGCCCCTCCCATCCTCCTCCGGGGACCTAACCCTCCCATCCGTCATCGAGCAACTGTGATATAACGATGCCCCTATTACAACCGTTTCCTGACCAGCTCCTTCAAACGGCTTCAACATCAGTGCCTAAGATCTCTATCGTTGTGCCCAACTACAACGGTGGCAAAACTTTAGAAGCTACCCTTCAGAGCCTGATTGATCAGGACTATCCTGAGCTTGAGATTGTTGTGGTTGATGGGGGATCAACTGACAACAGTGTTGAAGTCATCAAACAGTTTGAGCCCCATATCGCTTGGTGGATCAGTGAGCCCGACCAGGGACAAGGCAATGCGATTAATAAAGGATTTGCCCACTGCACGGGGGACATTGTTAACTGGCTTTGTAGCGATGATCTACTGACAGAAAATGCATTGCAAATCGT
The DNA here is from genome assembly GCA_039200855.1 of Cyanobacteria bacterium P01_D01_bin.44. Lineage (GTDB taxonomy): Bacteria > Cyanobacteriota > Cyanobacteriia > Phormidesmidales > Phormidesmidaceae > SIO4C1. The sequence continues at coordinate 4,800 of JBCCRZ010000130.1, forward strand.
CGGACGCTACTTTGCTAATGCGCCTGAGATAGATGTGTTAGTTGGCACAGGCCAGATTGTATATGAGACCGAGGGGGGCAGGGTCTATCTACGCCAATCCAGCCTCAAGCGGATTGGTCTGATGCCGGCTCGAAATGCGATCGCACAGCCTAGCTGTTTTTATCGGCGCACATTGCTCAACAGACCCCAGCCCGTTGATGAAAGCTATAACTATGCGATGGATTTTGAACTCTGGAATTATTTCAAATCTGGCGGTGCTCGTTGGCAATGTATCGAAGATGTTCTCAGTATTGCCATCCAAGATGGTGAAAACAAGAGCAGTACCGGAGGTGAGAAAGTCACCTTCGAGCTAGAGCGCATTTACAACACCTATGTCAAGGAATGGATACCGTTGCCCTTTTTGCATCGACGGCTACGGTATCCACTAGAGCGCTTTCTAGCCAAGCATCCAGGCAAGTTTTGGCTGTTTACTGTGGGCTCTATTTGGGTGACAATCACCCTGATGCTCAGCCCGTTTTATGGCTTTGACAGGGTATGGATTATGAGATGGAAAAGCTGGGCATAGAGGCAGACACATGAAGCAAGTATTTATAGCTTGGGCGTCTTTTCAACGTAGGTCTGTCTCCATGAGAGACCACTTTAATTTTGAGCTTGAGTTTATATCACTCTCATTTAAGGATCGTTTTTGGAGACCCCTAGAATATTTTTTGAAGAGTGGAAAAACGCTCGGTTTGTTGATTGGCAAACGGCCCCGTGTTATTTGGCTACAGCTGCCACCTACCATCATGCTCTATCTGAGTTATTTATATCAAAAGATATTTAACCCAAAGAGTATCATCATTGCAGACTGCCACAATGCAACTTTTCGTACGCCCTGGATCAAGCTCCCCAAAATTGTTACATTGCTCAATCGCTGTGACTTGATCCTGGTGCACAGTGAGCAGGTTGAAAAGCAGGCAGAAAGTCTGGGCATACACCGAGAGTTAATCTGTTTTTTAGAAGATCCGCCCCCCATGATTGAGGCATCTCCAGAAAGTAGTCAAGCTCCGTATGCTCATCCCTGGGTACTGTGTCCTTGCTCATTTAACCCAGACGAACCTATTGATGAACTATTAGAAGCCGCGCGTCTGGCTCCGGATATTACGTTTGTAATTACGGGCAAAACCAGTCGAGCCCAGGGCATCCATGATTTGAGTGATGTCCCCAATAATGTGAAGCTCCCAGGGTTTCTGCCCCTCGAAGTCTTTAATGATTTATTGTTGCAGACGGACGTTGTACTGGGGTTAACTAAACTAGATGGCATTCAGCTCAGTGTGGCAGTTGAGGCAACGGGTATCGGCACACCGATGGTTCTTTCCGATACAAGTCTCCTGCGGAAATTGTTTTATAAGGGTGCAGTCTACGTCAATTCTGACAACCCGAAATTAATTGCGCAGGGATGTTATCAAGCCCTGTCAAGGCATGATGACTTAGCTAAACAGGTCTGCGAACTCAAAGAAGAGCGTCGTGCCCATTGGCTACAACAAACCTTAAGGGTCAAAAAGCTGTTGAGTCAGGCTATGTAAAAATCACTCGCCTTACATTAGTGATAAGCGCATGCTCACGTCTAGTTGATTATGCGCTTGTCTATTGGATGTCAGTAATTGATGAGAAGCAGGCAATATGATGTCTAGCTACCCTCATGAACTATGATATTCAACTCGATAGAGTTCGCGATATTTTTGCCGATTGTTTTTGGGCTCTATTGGGCAATACCCAGAACTCAGCTGACGCAAAATACGCTATTACTGATCGCTAGCTATATTTTTTATGGGTGGTGGGATTGGCGATTCCTATCCTTAATCGCCTTCAGCTCACTTTTTGATTATGCCATTGGTCTAAAATTATTTGAGACCAAAAGCAAACAGAAACGTAAGTTATTACTCTTGACCAGTGTCCTGGTTAACTTGGGATGTTTGGGATATTTTAAGTACTTTAACTTTTTTATAGACAGTTTGGCCGGAGCCTTTAGCCTACTGGGTCAACCGGTTAATGCCACTCGACTAGACATTATTTTACCGATTGGGATTAGTTTCTACACCTTTCAAACCCTCAGTTATTCAATCGATGTCTATCGGGATAAGTTAACACCTACCAAGGACGTGATTGAGTTTTTTACGTTTGTTAGCTTCTTTCCCCAGCTGGTGGCGGGGCCGATTGAAAGAGCCACACACCTACTGCCTCAATTTCATAAGAGAAGACGCTTTGACTATACCCAAGGCGTTGACGGGATGCGTCAAATCCTTTGGGGGCTGTTTAAGAAAATTGTCATCGCAGATAATAGCGCTGTCTATGCAAACAATATTTTCTCAAACTACGTTGACTATTCAGGTAGCACCCTATTGCTGGGGGCCATTTTCTTCACATTTCAAATTTATGGCGACTTCTCAGGGTATTCAGATATTGCCATCGGCACCGCTCGATTATTTGGCTTTGATTTAAAGCAAAATTTTGCTTTCCCCTACTTTTCTCGAGACATGGCAGAGTTTTGGCGACGCTGGCATATTTCACTCTCAACCTGGTTTAGAGATTATGTTTATATTCCACTGGGAGGGAATCGAGGTGGCTTATGGATGAAAACTAGAAATACGTTCATCATTTTTCTAGTTAGTGGCCTCTGGCACGGTGCAAATTGGACCTTTTTAGTCTGGGGGGTTCTCCATGCCTGCTGTTTTTTACCTTTGATTTTGCTTAAGCAAAATCGAAAAAACATAGATATCGTCGCGAAGGGCAAGGTCTTACCCAATATCAAGGAGTTTTTGAGTATTAGCTTGACCTTTAGCTCAATAGTATTAACCTGGATATTTTTTAGAGCAGAGACAGTCAGTCAGGCTGTTGCCTATGTTTCAGGTATTTTTACCCGCTCACTCCTCAGTCTGCCTGAAGTATTGTCTATAAAAATCTGTCTGATTATAGGTGTCATAACTGTATTTTTGATAATTGAGTGGGTGCAGCGAGAGAAAAGGCATGGGTTGCAATTAAGTGGCAAAGCCCTGCCTCGACCAGCGAGATGGACGCTTTATTGGGGCATCGTCCTGTGCATCATCTGGTTGGGTGGGGGGCAACAGGACTTCATCTATTTTCAATTTTAGGGGGCTCCGGGTATGAATAAATTTATGGCACGCGTCATCTTGTTCATGCTGGTGGCGTTTGTCGGCACCGAAATCGTTTCTAGAGTGTTGATAGATCCCGCATACTTCTATAGCCTCGACACTTACAACTCAAGGAATACCTCTAAGTCGCCTAAAGTCAAGCTCGTTAGGGTTTTCTCGTCACAGACAACAGAGCGTGTAGACTTTTTATTTATCGGTAGTTCAAGGGTTGCTGCCACGATCAATCCTCAGATATTTAAGCAGAAGGATGCCAGTAAGACAACCGTTGTAGCTGCTCGAGGACATACCTCACCAGGGATTCACTATCAAGCTCTCAAAACAAAACTTTCTGAGCACCCTGATTATTTAAAGGGAGCCAAGGTTTTTATCGAATACTCTGGCAGCAGACAATACGATGAATCCTTTCGGGAAGATCAGCTCCGGGTAGATCAAGATATGCCACATTTGCTACTGCCCTATCTGAATGCTCAATCCCTGGTTGAATACTTGGAAAAATCTCCCAACTCGCGACAAACCAAACTAGAAATGACGGTGCTCTTTCTCAGTGCGGCCTACCGTTCGATCCCGTTTGTCAGAGAAAACCTACGGAAATTAGATTCTCCTCTATTAGACGCATCAGAAAAGTTAATCACCTCTGATGGAGGCATTAGGGATGATCAAATCGCTCTAGCTAGAGAGCAAGCCATCATGTCGGTTGAGCAGCAAGTTGAGAACTCTCAAGAGAGTCCTATAATTACTGAAGGAAGTCTCAATGAAAGCTTTCTAGCTTATTTTCATCAGCTAATTACCCAGAATGGGGGGCAGTTATTCCTGTATAAAATGCCTTTGCATTCAATCCAAAAAGAAGTTTATGCTTCAGCAAAAGAGAGCTTGAATCAGCGAGTCTTTGAGGCATGGCTTAGCACAAAGGACATTGAGGTCGTTTATAATAAGAGATTTGACTACACAGACTCTGATTTTCCTGACATTTGGCACCTAAGTAAAGCCAAACGAGATGAATTTTCGAGGTTGCTATATGCGGAAATCAATGCCAGACTTGAGCAGTAAGGAGTTCTTGTGCTGATCGCTGTTTCCCGCTAGTTAGCGGCATTCATCATAACCGCATCATGTTTTCTTTGTTGGTTTTCGAGAAATGTCCTGATCATGGAGCAGTGTGTGTGTATACCTTTAGTGTAAACGTGTTGCCTGCGCTTTAAGTAAGCGGTCATATCTTTGTGCCTAGGGCGATTTTGACTTGAGTTGAGCTTTGTTCAAGAGTGATAGTTGCCTCCTGATAGATATCAAAAGGAGGGCTTTTGAGGTTCAACTGGATTCTGATGGCAGCGAACAGCTTTATTTTGGCAGTAGCTGGCGTCTCATGCGCCAAATCAATTTAACGTCTGATTTAGTAGCCGTAACGGCGCATGTATTCGTTTGTCGATAGATGGTTTCTAAATACATCTGAACACAGTTGATGCTTGCTTCTGTTGACTCTTCCTGGAAATACGTCTGACTTGAAAGACGAAAGACATGAACTGAATCAAGGGACGTTAACTATGGCAGTTCTAACCGTTAAAAATACCCTGGATCACGGTAAGGGTTCACTTCGAGCAGCGATTGCCGCCGCTAAGTCAGGAGATACGATCAGATTCGATCCAACTCTCAAAAATAAGACCATTACGCTTTCGTCGTACAACTATTCAATTGATAAGGATATTACGATTGATGGCTCTAATGCTTCTGGTCTAACGATTGACGGGGCTAATCGCAATATCATCTTCACGGTTAAAGGTCAGGGGCGAGATTTTACACTGCGCAATTTGACCTTAGCAAACGGATATCATCGCGACTACAATGGTGCGGCCATTCGTGTGGTGGATCCTAATGCGAAGATCCGGGTTGAGAACAGCGAATTTAGAAACAACACTGCGGGCATGGGTGCGGCCATTTGGGCTAAAACTAAAGCCGATGTCACGGTGCTAAATAGCGAGTTTTATGGGAATAAGGCGACAACACCTAACGATACTGCTGCGGGGGCTATTAGTGTTTTTGATGACAGTAAACTGACTGTCAAAGGCAGCGATTTTGTAGGTAATCAGGGCATCTCAGGGGGAGCCGTTGGTACGATTTTTTCGCAGCTAACGATAGACGACTCGACTTTCAAAAATAACACCAGTGTGAGGTGGAGCGGTGCTGTCCATGCGGACGGGGTAACTATCCCCCAGGAAGAAAAATATTACAATGGGGGTAAAACCCGAGCCAGTAAAGGGGGGCAGATTGTCATTCGTGACAGTCTGTTCGAAAAAAATCGCTCAGGGGGCCATGGGGGGGCTGTCGGCATCTGGGGATACGATCAGGACTATGTGACCGTTTCGGGCAGTGAGTTTATTGGCAACCAGGTTACGAAAGCGGGTGCCGCTAAGAACAAGGATGGCATGGCCAGGGGCGGTGCCCTACGCATCTCTGGTAAGCAGGTGACGGTCAAAGACTCACGCTTTGTGAATAATCAGTCTGCGGACGAAGGGGGAGCGCTTTGGCAACAAGGAGAGTCACCGGCAAACATTACTAACACAGCATTCATCGGCAATCGAGCCGCTAAAGAAGGGGGGGCTATCTTTAATCACCAATGGGATGGGCCTGGTACTGAAATTACTCGGTCAACCTTCAAGAATAATCAAGCCCCCAACGGGGGTGCTATCTATAAAAATAAGACCAGACCGCTGACCATTACAGCTTCAGAGTTTCAAGGCAATGGTTCTGCTGAAATCGGCGGAAATTCTAAGAACATTGTGAAAGTAGGCAGTCCTCAAGGGGCTACGCTGCCTTCTACCCCTAGTCCAAAAACACAACCAAAACTCGCTAAAGCGACTGTTCAAGGTCCGGCTAAAGCACCTGCTCAAGCTAAAGAGTCTCCAGTTGCCTGGCTAAAGTTTGATCAGCTGAAAGGCAAGACAGCTGCCGATAGAGCCGTTGGCCAGGACAACCCGGCAACTTTAATCGGAGGTATCAAGGCAACGAAGGGCGTTAAGCAGGGTGCGATCGCATTTGATGGTCAAAAGCAGTATGCAGCTATTGCTGACAGCAGAGACATTAATCTCGGTACGCACAACCAGCGCACAGTCTCCTTGTGGTTCAAGGTCGGCGATACCTCTACAGATTCTCACAAACAGATGATCTATGAAGAAGGGGGCAACGTTCGCGGTCTGAATGCTTATGTCCATGATGATCGCCTCTATGTAGGCGGTTGGAACGAACCCACACGAGAAAGCGGGTGGGAGGGCACCTGGTTGAGCACAGATAAGCTTTCATCTAATCAATGGCACCAGCTTACATTTGTGCTGGATGGCAGCAATAGCGTCCGCTCAAATTCTCTGAAAGCCTATTTAGACGGCGAAAAGTTTGGAGAAGGAGCCGGATCTCAACTGTGGGCTCATTCCGGGAACATCGGACTCGGTAGTGTCAATGGCGGTACCAAGTTCCATGATGGGACTGAACCATTGAAGGGGCATCGATTAACCGGCGCGATCGATGAGGTCAAAATTTTCAATGATGCTTTGA
>JBCCRZ010000131.1:0-11450 GCA_039200855.1 Cyanobacteria bacterium P01_D01_bin.44
CAAAATTCTCATTCTGACTGCAAATCCGCAAATTCCTGATTACGATCCGCTCAGGCTAGATGCAGAGGTGCGGCGGGTGGAGGAAGCGCTGCGGCGCTCCCGATATCGCGATCGCATCGAAATTGTCACCAAACTCGCCATTCGAACCACCGATTTACGGCGGGCGCTGCTGGACCATCGGCCGCAAATTGTCCACTTCTCAGGGCACGGTACCGGGGAGCAAGGTCTGGTGCTAGAAAATGAGGCGGGCAAGGCAAAGCTCGTGAGTACCGAAGCGCTGGCTGGGCTGTTCGGCATCTTCCAGGCGGGTGAGATTGAGTGCGTTTTGCTCAACGCCTGTTATTCAGAGGTGCAGGCGACGGCAATTCATCAGTTTGTAGACTGCGTGATTGGCATGAATCAACCCATCGGCGACAAACCAGCCGTGCAGTTTGCGGAAGGTTTTTATGACGCACTGGGGGCCGGCAGCGACTACGATGAGGCTTTTAGAATCGGCTGTAGCGCCATTGCGTTAGAAGGCAGCTCGGAGCATTCAACCCCCGTGCTGAAATACCGTAAGCGTCGCAGTGTGGCTGCGCCGGGGTCTGAGCCCGCTGCATCACCTGCACCGGCACCGGCAGCTTCCCCCCCGCCTGCCCCCTCGCAGTCAATCGGCAATATCACCATCAGTGGCAACCATAACCCGTTTAATGCAATCCAGTCCGGAGGCGATGTCACCATCGACCAGAGTCAAACCCGGACATCCCATCCTGACCTGCAGGCGGCGTTGGCAGCGCTGGGGCAGTTGAAGGATGCGATCACAACCACCCCTGAAATTGACGAGACCGAAAAAGCGATGGCCGCTATCCCCATCCAAAAGCTAGAGTCCGAGCTGCAAAAGCCCGAGCCTGAGCGTAGCGCGGTTGAGCGCACCATTGCTACCCTAAAAAAGGCGTTAGACGGAGTAACAACGCTGGCAGAGCCCGTCGCCAAAGTAGCAGCGCTGGTGGCAAAAGCATGGGTGGGTTTGCTGTAAACAGTGGTGAAGCCTTCAAGCTCTCAATTCTAGGTGCGAATCTACCATTCTTATCAAGATGCAACAGCGGCCATCCCAAAATCTCTTAGACAAACAACGCTCTGCTTACCAGCAGTCTCTCGGAGATATGCAGGTACACGGAGACGATAACATTCTCAACGTAGTTCAGGCCGAGAGGGTTACGCTGACCCAGAACAAAATCATTCAAATCTCGGTCGATGAGATTAAAACTCGTCCCTTTATAAGTACCTCGCCCTACAAAGGGTTGAGAAGCTTCGAGCCCGAAGACAAAGATCGGTTCTTTGGTCGAGACCAGTTCTTGGCAAATCTAGTGAATGAATTGGAGCAAACTAATCTAGTGCTGCTGTTAGGCGCGTCGGGCAGCGGCAAATCATCGGTGGTGCAGGCTGGATTGGTACCCTGGCTCTCTCAGAAATGGGGAACCCGATTGGTTAATTTGACCTTGACCCCCGATCAAGATCCGTTTGAATCGCTCTATGGCAGTTTGCTCAGTCGTTTTAAGCAGTCTGAGGCACAGGTTGCGAGAATCGGTCAGGTTGATACGCTGAGTCAGGTCGTGAAATGCCTGAAGCCACCAGATGACTTCTGGTTTATCTTTATTGATCAGTTTGAGGAATTGTTTACGGTTAGTGAGCCGGAGAGACGCGATCGCTTTATCACCAGCCTGGCAAACCTGTGTAAAGAGCAGGGGTGCGATCGCACCCTCAAAATTGTTGCCACGATGCGGGCCGATTTCTTAGATCGGTTGGATGCGGCCCCAGCTAATTGCCTAGCCCGGCTAACTGAGAAACATCGTCCCCTGATGACGCAGATGCATCCAGATGAGCTGCGGCTGGCGATTGAGCAGCCCGCCGCGCATCATGGTGTGGTCTTTGAAAACGGGCTGGTGGAAACCATCATCAAAGATGTGCAGGGGCAGGCAGGCTATTTGCCGCTGCTGCAATATACCTTGAATCAGCTGTGGGAATCAGAGGTTCGCGACGGCAGTATTCAAAATCGAACACTCAACATCCAGTCTTATCGGCTTTCGGGTGGGGTACGCGGAGCGCTGCAGAAACGGATGTCGCAGATTTATGACGCCCTGACTGAATCCGAGAAACTCGCGGCACAGCGCATCTTTCTAAAGCTGATTGGCATCAGTGGCAATAGTACTACAGATACGGAATGGAAGCCGGTGCGGAAACGGGAAGTGCGATCGCGCTTCACTGATGATCTAGAACAAGCGGTACTGACCCGGCTGATCGATACCAATTTGCTGGTGAGTGATGTCTCTACGGCCAATGCCAAGTTAAAGGCAACGGTAGAAATTGCCCATGAGATTTTGCTCACCTCTTGGGATGAATTAAGAGACTGGATCAAGCAGAACTGTGCAGCTATTGCTTTGCGAAATCGAATCAATGAAGACGTAGCCCATTGGAAGCTGGAAAAGCTCGACGATGAACTTTGGAGCGGAATGAAGTTAGCACAGGCAGTTGATCTACACAACGATCCTACCTTTAACCATGTACTTGGAGGTTTTAGTCCAGAGGTCACAGAGTTTATTGATTGCAGCGTGGGTCTGCAAGACCGACAGAAGAACGAAAAAGAAGCACAACGCCAGCGAGAGTTGGAGCATGAAAGAAAGGCACGAAGAAGTGCTCAGAAGATGACGGTGAGTATCGCGATCGCGGGTGTATTGGTTTCAGTTTTAGGTATCTTATTTGGTTTTCAGTGGAGACAAGCAGAAATAGGTCGAATTGAAGCTTTGACGCAATCTTCTAATGCCAATTTCACAGCGGATCGAACTTCTATCGATGGACTGATTGACGCATTGGAGGCCGGAAAGCGTTTACAGAAATTACCGTTTGGGGCTGCGAAGCAGGAACGTCGGGCTGAGGTTCTAGAAACTTTGGCAAAGTCTATAGCCTGGGTGAGAGAAAAAAACCGCTTGCAGGGGCATGGGGGATCTATTCGAGATATTGACTTTAGCCCAGATGGTGAAAAGCTTGTCACAGGAAGTTTTGATAAAACGATTAAGCTGTGGCAACAAGATGGAACCCTGCTCAAAACCCTAGAAGGACACACAGACACCGTTACAACCGTTAGGTTTAGTCCCGACTCGCAGACGATCGTCTCTGGTAGTTTCGACGGAACTGCAAAACTCTGGAATAGTGACGGTAGCCTGATACAAACAATATCAGCTCACAGCGGGTCCTGGGTGATGGATGTTGCTTTTAGCCCAGATGGTCGCCTTGCAACTGCGAGTAACGATGGTACTGTCAGATTGTGGCGACCAGAGAACGAGCAACTGCTGACAACCCTCAATGGGCATCAAGCGTTAGTCAGGCAGGTGAAATTTAGCCCAAATGGCGATCAGATTATTACGGTGGGTGATGATAGTACCGTCAAGCTCTGGAGTTGGGATGGTAAAACGCTTCTGAAAACACTGAATCATCATTCCCATGCTGTAACTAGCATAGATTTCAGCCGGAACGGTCAGCTTTTTGTGACAGGTAGCCAGGATGGAACTGTAAAGCTCTGGAGTCTAGAGGGGCAGCTTCTCAACTCTTTTACCTCTAGTGGAGAGGTATGGAGCGTTGAGTTTAGTGGAGATGGACAAACAATCGTTTCTGCCAGTGCTGACGGAACTCTTAGTCTTTGGACACAAAATGGCGATTTACTCGATACTTGGTCCGCTCATGATAGCGCTATCTACAGCATTGCTTTTGACCCAAGTGGAAAGACCTTTGCCACAGCAGGCAAAGACTTGAATGCCAAGCTTTGGCAAGTCAACAGAGATCATATAAAGCTTTTAACTGGACATCAAGACAATGTAACCTGGGTTACTTTTAGCCCAGATGGGAATCGGATCGCCAGTACCAGTGCCGATGGAACAGTGAAAATCTGGAATCAAAAAGCTGAGCTACTCTCGACGTTAGAAGGACACAATGGTAAAGCTTATACGGTTAGCTTTCATCCTACTAATAATGTAATTGCCAGTGGCGGTGAGGACGGGACTATAAGGCTCTGGAGTGATGATGGACAACTTCAACAAGTATTAAAAGGACATCAGGATAGCGTTCTTGCTATTAACTTTAGTCAAGATGGACAAATACTTGCGTCTGCCAGCGCCGATTACACAGCTAGAATTTGGGACTTAAAGAGTAAGGAATCAATTCTTCTAAAAGGACACGAAGATAGAGTATTAAGCGTAGCCCTTAGCCCTGATGGTCAAACAATTGCAACGGCTGGTGATGACAACACTGTCATATTGTGGAGTGCTTCAGGAAAAGAACTTAAAAGACTCACAGGTCACACTGATGTAATTCGATATGTTGGTTTCAGCCCGGATGGAGAAATGCTTATTACAGCGAGTGACGACACAACAGTAGGACTGTGGCAGCAAGATGGAACTTTAGTCAAAACCCTGAATGGTCATATGAATGGCGTGATGGGAGCGATTGCAAGCCCTGATGGGAGAACCGTTGCTTCTGTAAGTAGTGATGGAACGGCAAAACTCTGGCAGCTGAATGGTGAATTAATTACAACGCTGGATGGATATGAAGACATTATTTATGCAACAAACTTTAGCCCTAATAGCAGGTGGCTCGCTTTCGGGGGTGCTGCTCAAACCGTTTTGCTATGGCAGGTATCTAATATTAACCTAAGCGACTTGTTAGAGGAGGGGTGCAGCTACGCCAGTGACTATCTGAAGTCTCAATCGCAGAGCTCGGCAAAGCTTTGCGATTGAGATATGTCTAAGTACTTCCTTCGGGCACTTCTTATCCTTCAGAAGCTACTTACGAGAAGACGATTGTGACGAATCATGAGTGAGAATTTCTATCCGACGGCCTAGGCGGATCTCCCTTGTTTTCACCTGTATACCCTATCCCTCCAGGGCTAGTATCGTATTTGAGGAGATGTTGTCCTCTAAATTTCTGATTACTCACTCTTTCAACGACATCGAGTTTTTTTGCAGAAAGAATCTCAACGCTTGCGATAGACTGTTTTTCTTCAATAGAGATATTGGCTACTTTTATCCTGTCTGGCTTAAAGAAATCAATTAAGTCACGTTCTAGACTTTTCTTATCACAAACTGGCAGCTTACTAATTTCAAGCATCTCAGCACCCCTTGATGAATTATGATTTTGAACAGCTTTGCTGAGGATATTAGCAAGCCTGAAAGATATGCGAAAGGATCAGTTTTTTTCTGAGGGTTGATCGATCCGGCCTGATTAACGGACAATAAAACTTTACCTAACTTGTGCGTATCGGAGTACCCAAAGATGGAACAGGAGCCCTCCGGAACCCAAAAGCAGAGTGCTGGAGATGTCAGCATCGCGGGCGATGACAATGCCGCTGCCTTTGTCAATGCGGCGGGGCAGGCGACGATTGATCAGTCGCGCCACCACACCATCATTAATTATTACTATAGAGAAACCATCACGGAGCCCCTGGCAGAGACTATCGCAGAGACCGATACTTTGCCCTGTCCCTATCGCGGGTTGTTTCACTTTGGCCCGGACGATGCTGAGTTTTTCTTTGGGCGCGAGATTTTTGTGACGGCCCTGGCTGAGGCGGTTGAGCACCGAGCTTTTATCCCGATCCTGGGAGCCTCGGGCAGTGGCAAATCTTCGGTGGTGCTGGCCGGGCTGGTGCCCCGTCTACAGCAGCTTGGGCAGTGGCAATTTACCCACTTTCGCCCCGGCGAAGATCCGTTCCACGCATTGGCTTTGGCCCTAGTGCCGCTGATGATTCCAGATTTAGACGCCATGGGGCAGATGGTGCAGGCGCGACAGCTGGCTAACCACCTAAAATCGGGGGAGCTGCGGCTGAGCGATGCGATCGCAACCATTCAGCGGCAGCATCTGCGCGATCGCATCCTCCTCATCGCCGACCAGTTTGAAGAACTCTACACCCTCTGCCTAGACGAAGGCCCCCGACGGCAGTTTCTCGACTGTCTGCTGTCGAGTTTGCCCGTGACCCACAGCCAGTCCTCGCTGGTGCTCGTCGCCACGCTGCGGGCCGACTTTCTGAGCAATGCCCTGGCCTATCGGCCCTTCGCGGATGTGTTGCAAACCGGCGATATCAAGCTGGGCGCGATGAATCCGGATGAGCTAGCGCAGGTGATTGAGAAGCCCGCCCAAAAGCTCGGCGTCGGCTTTGAAGAAGGGCTGGTCAAGCGCATTCTCAAAGATGTCAGCGCCGAACCGGGGAATTTGCCCCTGCTCGAATTTGCCCTGACTGAACTGTGGAAACGGCGCACCAGCAAGCTGCTCACGCACCAAGCCTACGAGGCGATTGGAGAGGTCAAAGGGGCTCTGGCTCGCCATGCGGATGCCAAGTACAACACGCTGAGTCCGGCGGCACAGGCCCACGTGCGGCGGATTTTTGTGCAACTTGTGCATCCCGGACAGGGAACCGAGGATACTCGTCGCCTCGCGACCAAGGCTGAACTGGGCGATACGAGCTGGTCACTGGTCAAAGAGCTGGCCGATGCGCGATTGGTGGTAACCAGTTTGGATCCGGCCCAGCAGCAGGAGACGGTCGAGGTGGTTCATGAGGCGCTAATTCGTAACTGGGGACAGCTCCAGCAGTGGATGGAGACCGATCGAGAGTTTCGAGTTTGGCAAGATCGGTTGCGAGGCTCAATGGAGCAGTGGTCTGGGTCACAACAGGATGAGGGGGCCCTGCTGCGGGGGGCTCCTTTAGCAGAGGCCGAAGAGATTTTGCAAACCCGGCGTTCAGACCTGAGTGCGGCAGAGCAAGGCTATATTCAACAAAGTCTCGCTCTGCGCGATCGCCAACTCCGAAAAGAAAGACAACAGGCTAATCTTTTGAGATCGCTCGCCGTTGGCAGTACGATGGTCGCTGTGGTGGCTGTGATAGCGGGTATCTTCGCAATTCATCAGTCTCGGGTTGCAGCCCAAAGAGCGACCGAAGCCGAAGCCGCCCGCGAAGCTGAGCGAGAACAAACCCAGATTGCCACAGGGGCTCAGCAAGATGCCGAAAACCAGGGAGCGATCGCCCTCAGCCAGTATTCCCAGGTGCTCTACAACTGGAATCGAGACAAAATTGATTCTTTGATCGAAGGGATTCGAGCTGGAATTGAGCTACAACAGGTGAGGAATGTCGATCCGGATGCGGAAACCCAGGTCAGGATTGCGCTACAGCAGGCTGTTTATGGCGTCAGCGAACGCAACCGCCTACAGGGCCACGATGGTGGTGTCCAAGCGGTGACCTTTAGCCCCGATGGTGAAACCATTGCCACCGCTGGTCGGGACAACACGGTTAAGCTGTGGCAGTCCGATGGTCAGCCGCTGCTGACGCTCAATGGACATCGGAATGTTGTGTGGAGCGTTGCGTTTAGCCCCAATGGCGAAACGCTCGCGTCGGCTAGCCGCGATCGCACCGTCCGACTGTGGGATCTCAAAGGAAACGAGCTAGCTGTACTGCAAGGCCATGATGGCGATGTCTATCGGGTCAGCTTTAGCCCAGATGGGCAGACCCTGGCCACCGCCAGTCAGGATCAGACCATCCGCCTGTGGGATCGTCAGGGCAACCTGTTAGAGATCTTGGAGGGCCACCAGGACGAGGTGAACAGCGTTACGTTTAGTCCTGACGGTCAGACGATTGCCTCGGCCAGTCGCGATCGCACCCTCAAGCTCTGGAATCGTGACGGAGACCCCCTCCAGACCCTGGAAGGTCATACAGGTAGTGTTTCTGCGGTTAGCTTTAGCCCCGATGGGCAGGAACTCGCCAGCGCCAGTGAGGACAGCACCCTCAAGCTCTGGCCCTTGGAGGGCAATACGGCTAGCGATACGGCTCGAACCTTGACCGGTCACACAGAGGCAGTGTGGGACATTCGCTACAGCCCCGATGGTCAAACCCTGGCCTCGGTAGGGCGTGTCAACCAGGTCAAACTGTGGCGACGGACCGGGCAAGAAATCCAAACCCTGAGAGGCCATACTGACAATGGAGATGTTTGGGGCGTCAGTTTCAGCCCGGACAGTTCCATGCTGGCAACGGCAGGTCGAGATGCGACAGTTAAGCTCTGGACCCTGAAGCGGCAAAAAACCGCCATCGATCAAGATATTCTGGTCATTCGCGGGCATGAAGGCTTAGTCGAACAAGCTGACTTCAGTCCAGACGACCAGCTGATTGCCTCAGCCAGCTGGGATAAAACCATCAAACTCTGGAATCTCCAAGGCGAGGAAGTTCGAACCCTTACTGGACATGGTGACGATGTCTGGGATGTGAGCTTTAGCCCCGATGGTCAAACGCTGGTCTCAACGGGGCGTGATCTCACGATCAGGCTGTGGACTTTAGACGGTGAAGAGATCCAAACCGTGCAGGGGCATACGGATGGTATCGAAATTGTGGTGTTTAGCCCCGATGCGCAGAAATTAGCGACCGCCAGTTGGGACAACACCGCAAAACTATGGGATTTACAGGGCCAGGAGTTGCAGACGTTGCGGGGGCATACGGCTGCTATTGAGACTGTCGAATTTAGCCCAGATAGCCAGAGGCTGGTGACCGGCAGCTGGGATACCACTGCCAAACTCTGGAATGTACAGGGGCAAGAACAACAAACTCTGACAGGCCATACGGCCCCCATTGAAAGCGCCAGTTTTAGCCCTGATGGTCAAATAGTGGTTACCACCAGTTGGGACAATACGGTAAAACTCTGGAATCTGGACGGACAGGAGCTACAAACTTTAGAAGGCCATAGCGGATGGGTGAGAGACGTCGCTTTCAGCCCTGATGGAGACTTGATCGCCACCGCCAGCGTCGATCAAACTGTCCGACTCTGGGAAAAAAGCAGCAGCGGTGACTTTCAACTCTCAAGAACCGTTTGGGTCCATGGGGCTGGGGTAAATAGTGTCGATTTCAGCTCGGACGGCAAATTCCTGGTCTCATCCGATACGTCTGGGAGTTTGATTCTAGGATCGGTGGCTTTAGATTTGACGATAGATGACTTGTTAGAAAAAGGATGCGCCTGGGTGCAAGACTATCTCAAGAACAGTCCCTACGTCTCAGCAGACGATCGCCAGCTGTGCGATGGAATTTAACTAAATTATGGTAAGCCCCCGGCTTTGCCGGGACGACTCGCCAAGGTTTGACCGGGTGCAGCAGTGGTCATGCGCCTCATCGGCAAAGAGAATACGCAGCGGTTAGGGAAGGGAGATATGAACTGCTGAACGACCTCCGCTTACAATTGAAAGACAATTTGCTGTTCAAGTTTATTGCGTTTGCGCTGATATGCCAGCCCGTTCCCCGCCCTCTACTCTGATCGATACGCTAGTCGAAGCAACCTATCAACGAACGCGGCGGCATCTATTAGGAGGTGCGATCTCGTTAGGTTGTGTCGTCCTTTCCGGCATCCTGTGGTACCGACTGATAGAAGGGTGGACATGGCTAGACGCCACTTATATGGCCGTCATCACCTTGGCGACGGTCGGGTTTGCTGAGGTGCAACCCTTGGGCACGCGGGGACGGCTTTTCACAATTATCTTGATTTTGATGGGGGTCGTGGTCATTGCCTACATCCTTAACACGTTCACCGAAGGGTTGCTTCAAGGTCATTTTCAAGCGGGTATTCGGTTGAGGCAGCGGCGGAAGCTTATGGAATCTTTGCAAGACCACTACATCATCTGTGGCTATGGACGTACGGGGCAGCAGGTTGCGTCTGAGTTCATATTGGAGAACATTCCCTGCATTGTGGTGGATTCCGATGAAGCATCCATTGAAAGAGCCCAACAGTTGGGATTGATTACCTTGCAGGGAGACGCTACTCAAGATCAGGTATTGCTGCAAGTCGGCATCGAACGTGCCTGTTGCCTGATTACAGCCCTGCCCTCCGATGCAGAAAACTTATACACAGTGCTGTCGGCTAAAACGCTGGCTCCCTCTATTCGCACAATCGCTCGGGCAAGTAACGAAGAAGCGGTACAAAAGCTGCAACGGGGTGGGGCAGATGTGGTGGTATCACCTTACATCACTGGAGGCAAACGAATGGCCGCGGCAGCACTGCGCCCCCAGGTGGTAGATTTTCTCGACGGCATTCTGACTGGGGCTGATCGGACCGTCTACGTCGAAGAATTCTTGCTTTCCCAAAAAAACTGCCCAACAATTGGACAAACCCTGGGGGAAGCTCAGCTGCGCCGCAAGTCAGGGGCGCTAATCCTGGCAATTCGGCGAGCAGATCATCGGCTGATTGTCGGCCCTACCGCAGAAACGATGCTGTGTAACGGTGATTTGATAATCGCTATGGGCACCGCCGAAGCCCTCCGCCATCTCAACCAGATTCTGGGCCCGCTGCACCGCCGCTATCGACAAGGCTCTTGACGTTATCGCGATCCAGCGATGAGCTAGGAGTTGTGATTGCACTTTTTAGATAGGGGAGGCTTTTGAAAAGCAGAAGGAGAGATTAATGACACCCATGTTCGCTCCCGTCAGGCATAATCGTGCCGCAGAGATTGGTGCGAATATCAAACTCAATCCCCTCCAGGGTGGTCTGTTGTAGATTGGCTCCCGAGAGATCAGCTCCGGAGAAATCAGTAAAACTGAGGTCAGCGCCCTGAAAATTGACCCCGCTGAGATTGGTGTTGATAAACTGCACTTCGCGTAGGTTACCTCCGCTCAAGTCAGCTCCTCTGAGATCAAGGTTACTTAAGTCTGCGCCCTCCAAATCAGCATTAAGTAATCGAATGCCTTCGGGGTTGGTGTCCTGTAATCGAGAGGCACTGAACTGGGTGTCAGTAAAATCAGCCCCCTGAAGTCGGGCTCTGCTGAGGTCGGTGCCGTCTAAAATAGCCCTGCGAAAATCTGCCACAAAGAGATTGGCCCGACGCAGCTGCACATCGGTCAAATTGGCCTCGGTGAGATAGGCCCCAGAGAGATCGGCGCGGGTCAGGTTAGCCCCCGTCAGCGTGGCATTGTCTAGATAGGTTAGAGCCAGGTCAGCCCGGTTCAAATTTGCGTTAGAGAGATCTCCTGAGCGGATATCAGCGGCCCTAAAGCTGCCCCTTTGAAATTGGATTTCGCTCAGGTCGGCCCCTTGTAAATCAGCAATAAAAAAGCTGGCCTCGTCTAGTTGGGCCTGATTAAACTGACTACCACTCAAAAAGGCCCCTTCAAGCGTGGCCCCAGTCAGCAGTGCCCCAGTCAGGTCAGCGTTACGCAGGTCGGCCCCGTCCAGGTTAGCGCCTTGCAAATCGGCCCCGCGCAGATCGTGATCCCCTAAGCCGTGGGTCACCAGATCCCAGACGAGTCGCCAGCGATCGTCAATTACCGTGCGTTGGTCTAGATTGGCATCCCCTAATCGTGCGCCCTCCAGCTCTGCCCCATAAAGATTCACATTGCGAAGGTCGGCGTTACGTAGGTCGGCCCCTTGCAAATTGGCTCGATACAGAAACGCGCCTTGCAAATCAAC